>JAYRFD010001012.1:0-1754 GCA_041908565.1 Polyangia bacterium
AGAACTCGTGCAGAGTTCCTTCGTCGTAGTCGGGGTCCAAGGCAAAGGCGCGTCCGATGATCTCGGTCACGACCGGCAGGTCGCCGATTAGCTCGGGCACGTCTTTGCTGGTGGTAATCGCCAGAGCCCAGCTGGCAGCGCTCCAATACAAGTACGGAACATCCTCGGCGGTCATCTTCGCAAGCACGCCGGTCCACGCTGTGCGATCGCGTCCGCGCAGCGTTGCTGCCGCTCCGGGATGACCGATGTCGAGGCCAGCCAGCGCATAGTCGCGACCGCGCAGGTACAGGCGACGAGCCCGCAGGTACAAGGCCTGGGCTTGCTTGATGTTCTTGTCGGCCAGCCGGTCGGCTTCCTCGTTTACGAACGCGTATGCGTACTGCGTGAATCCCGACGCCAGGGCCAAGCGAATCGGTCGATGATCGGGAAGCGACTCGGCCAGCTGTTCCATCGTCTTGATGCCAAACGGTGCGGCCGAGCGTACAAGCTCTGGATCATCATCGCTGGCAAGTCCGCCTCCTGGACCCGATAGCGCATCGGCGGTTGCACGCAGCGCATACAGCTTCGGGGAACAGCCCGCGGCGGCGCCCAGCGCAAGGAACAGACCCAGCCTGGGCAGCCAGGATGCGATGCCAGCACGATGTCTGGCCGAGGAATCAAACAAGCGTTCGCGAGTACTCATGCATCGTGTCCGTAAGTGACGGGGGCTTGCACTGCGAGGCGACTCCGCCCGTCGACAACAATCCTGTGGGTTGGCAAGCACCGAAGGGACAAACTCGGGGCACTGTATCACGTCCGTTGCCAGCCGAGACGCGATCCGACTGAAAATGAAGAGTGGAAAATTGCCCCGCGCTCAGTTAGTGTCGCCAACACAAACAGACCATGGCCGAGGAACCGCGTCAGCCTCACAAATCGCCGCAGGAAGCAGCGCAGTCTGAAGCCCCTGCGGCTGCGGCTCAAGGGGCGGCAACAGACCGCCTGCCAGAGACCCCTTCCGCCAACCCGGCGGGAGAGCCCGAGCCTGGAGCGCCGATTCCGGCCGACGCGATCGATCCCGACCTGCTGCGTCTGTCGGTTCCGCTGCCGCGACGCCATCCCGGCTTGGCCGTTGCCGTTCTGATCGTCTGTGCTCTGCTGGTCTTTCGTCTGCGAACCGATCTTCGTTATGCGATGCAGGCCAGTGAACCGCGCGATATGGGCGCGGCCGTACAAGCCGCAAAAGGTGGAGCGCTGGCTTCGTCCATCGATGGCTTTGTATCGCTGGCGGGCATTCCCGATCATCGCAATGCGCTGGCCTTCGACCCCAAGGGCGGGCGTCCCCGACAGCACGTGTTTCGTCTGCTTGGCACGGGCTCACGGGTTTTTGTGACATCGGCGGCCGCTGGACAACCGCCGTATCGTGAGCGTTGGAGTGGCCGTCTGCGTCGCTTTGACGAGCTTTCGTTTTTCGAGACGGTCGCTACGGCGTGGAGTGCGACTCAGGTCCTGCGCGCCGTCGACATCGCCAAGCTGCGTACGATGACTCCCGGTGCGCTGTCTGTGCCGTTGAAGACGACCGATCGCGCGGGCGAGCCTTTGACGCTAACTGGGCAGCAGGACCTGTTGATCGATGTGCTGTTCCCCGACGACGTCCGTGTTCTGCTGTCGAAAGAAAAAGTTCCGTCGCTGCCCGACGCTGATCATGAAGTAGAGCGCTTCGGGCTTTCGCACGGCCCCGGTGTCGAGACCAAGGACGGCTATGGCTATGTCTTGCG
>JAYRFD010001013.1:0-2169 GCA_041908565.1 Polyangia bacterium
CCACGAAGGGACCGAGCCACCTCCGCTTTTGGTGCCGGACCTGGACGACTACTACCAGTCGAATGCGACGCCGGGTCTGTACCTGCTGGGCGAAGCGGCCGGCAAGCCGCTGGTGAAGAACGCCATCAACTTGGGCCGCGCCGTCATCGAAAACGCGCTGCGTTCGGGCCTGCGACCGGGTGCCCTGGCGGGCATGAACACGCCGCAGCAGACCTGCTACGACGTCATCATCGTCGGCAGCGGTCCGGCGGGTCTGTCCGCCGCCCTGTCTTGCGTGCAGCGCAAGCTGTCCTATGTCGTCATCGAAAAGGACGCCTTCGTCGCATCGACCATCGCCCGCTATCCCAAGGGCAAGAAGGTCATGGCCGAGCCCTACGACGTTCGCTGCGTCGGTCTGCTGCCGGTCTGGGACTCGACCAAAGAACAGGCCATCGGCGAATGGAACCGCCTGCTGTCGGAAGTCGACCTGAACCTGAAGATGAAAGAGGTGGTCGAGGACATCAAGCGCGACCAGGCCAGCTTTCTGATCAAGACCGACAAAGGATCGTACCGAGCGCAGCGCGTATTGGTCGCCATCGGCACGCGTGGCAAGCCGCGCCGCCTGAACGTGCCCGGTGAAGATCTGGATATCGTGCAGCCGCTGCTGGACGACCCCGACAAGTACACCGGCCGCACTATTTTGGTGGTGGGCGGCGGTGATAGCGCCGTCGAGGCGGCCATCGCTCTGTCGGCGCCTGAGCTGCGCAACAAGGTCCTTTTGAGCTACCGCGGCAAGGCCTTCAACCGCGTCAAGGCGAAGAACCGACAAGACCTAGACTTGGCGCAGCAGCAGCAGCGCGTGTTGGTCCTGTTTGGATCGAACGTGTCCGAATTCAACAAGCAGGGCGCGACGCTGAAGCTGGCTGACGGTCGCATGCGTCCGGTCCCGTTGCAGAACGCGTTCGTACTGATCGGCGGTGATCCGCCCATCAAGTGGCTGGAATCGATCGGCATTCGCTACGTGCAGAAGCCGCACTCGTATCAGCGTGGCGCCACCGATCAGCTGGTCGAGCGCTTGCTGGGACGGCAGCCCGAAAACAACCGCCCCGGCCAAGCCGTGGCGCAAGAGCTGTCCAGCTTCTTCCAGGCTCCGGCCATGCCCACCCTGGCCGGCGCTGGCGATCGTCCCGTCATGGCCCAGCGTCGAGAGCGCAAAGAAGCGACGATCATGGTGCCCAAGGAAGCCTTCCTTTTGCACATGCCTGAAAAGCTCAAGCTCGACGCCGACGCGCACAAAGTGTCGGAGCTGCGACGCTAGCTTCTCGGCCCTTCCCTGCCGCGGTCGCGGCAAGTCTGCTCAATCGCTGGCCAGCGCGCGGCTTCGGTCCCTTGGGCCACAGCCCGTCGGGACTGTCCATGGGCAGCTGCCGTGCGAACGCAGGCGCCGGTGCTTAGCGCGCAGCAGCGCCGCCTGTGACACCACGCAGCATGACCGCCGTTCGTCGCAGGATGTTCTGCGTGTCCAGAAGGACCACTGGCTCCCCGCGGATGATGGCGATCTTGGCTCGCTCAACCGCGGCCCGCGCACGGCGCACGGCGTCCATGCCCATGTCGCTAGCTCCAACGGCAAGCTCGGCACGAGGCAGCAAGCGCTGGATCTCACCAATCAGGCGTTCGATGTTCTGCTGCGTCCGCGCCAGCTCTTCGTCTGGCTTCATCTCCAGCGTGTAGCCGCCGCCGCCGCTTGGTGACTTGCTGCTGGGTCCAAGCAGCGCGCTGGTCGCCAGCTGCCCTTTGCGATGCTCTTTGGTGTCCAGGTTGGTGACCGTCACCAGAAGCGAGCCGCTCTCTTCCAAGTGGAAATGAACTTCGATGTCGGGCTCGCCGCGGCTCGCCTGCCGCATGCCTTACAGCAGCAGCTCGCCGAGCAGCTTGTTTTCTTCCCCGCGCTCGCTGTTGCCTTCGACCACCAGGAAGCGGATGCCGGTCTGGGCATCGCGCGTCGTGCTGAAGATGTACCGCCGATCGCAGGGCACCGATGACCCGGGCTCGATCAGACGGAACGTATGCCCACCGGCCACCACCAGCCCAAGCGCCCGCTGCACGCTGAGCTTTTCGGACGGAGCCGCGACGGGCGGAGGCGGCTCTGACACATGGACCAGCGCCGCCCCTTGCAGCGCCGCGCCCAGC
>JAYRFD010001014.1:0-2253 GCA_041908565.1 Polyangia bacterium
ATCAACAGCGCGGGATCGAACGTCGGCGCGGCCATCGACTTTGACAACAAGCCCTGGGTCATCTCGCAGACCAGCATCGCCACCAAGATCGATCCGACGACGTATGCCACCACCGTGGTGAACACCGGCGGTGGGCCGTACACGTACAGCGACATGACCGGCTATCAGCTACGCAACGCGTCGCGGGCTGGCATCTTCCGTCACACCTTTGCCGGCTGCGGGCAGTCGGTGACGACGTGGACCACGCTCAGTTTCAACCTCGACACGCCGACCGGCAGCAAGGCGGCGATCCGCTATCGCGGCGCTCCGACCGTGGCCGAGCTATCGAGTGCGCCGTGGCAGATCGTCACCGAAAAGTCGCCCGCCAAGATCAACCTGCCGCTGATGCCGGCGGCCAACTTCCTGCAGGTTGAAGTCAGCATGACCTCGATCGACACGCGCATCACGCCGGTGCTGTCGTCGCTGTCTGCGGCGTACACCTGCAAGCTGGTGATTGGCTAGTCGTGCAGTCGGCAGGCGCTGCGAGCTTTTTCGACCCCGCCGATCGTGAGTCGACAGACCGTGCCTGACCCAAGGGGGGCAGGGCGCAGGGGGCATTGTGGCAGCCCAAAGCGCGGAGGGAAGCGGATGAGGTCGGTGGGGTTGATCGCCGGGGCTCGGCTGGCTGCGCTGCTGGGTCTGTTGCTGATGGCCAGCAGGGCCCACGCCCGCGGCGTTCCAGAGTTCGGCGCGAACGATGTGCAGACCGTGTTCTTCATCGACAAGACCGATGACAAGAACCGCGTCGATTACGCGCTTCGCGTGGACGCCGACTGCGTGCCGCAGGGCAAAACGCCCTTGTTTCCGTACTGGCGCGTGTTTGAAAACGCACCGCCGGTGCGCACGCTGAACCTGGGCTGGTGGGAATACGTGATCTATGGCGTGTCAGACCAGCGCGTCGTGGAACGGACCGAGCAGGGTGTCTTGTTGCGCGTGCAGTTGAAGCGCTTGGCCCGCCCCATTGATGTCACCGTGCGCAAAGGACCTGACGGCAAGTGCAGCACCTTCGCCAAGACCACGATTGGCGGCTTGCCGGACGTCGAGTTTCTTTCCGTCCACGCGACCTTGTCCAAGGTCGTCAAAAAGGTCCAGTACGTCGACGTGCATGGTCGTCGTCCCGGTACCAACGAACCGATCAGCGAACGGATGTATCCATAGTCCACCGTCCCCGTCGCGCTCCGCGAAGCCGGGCCGGAGATTCGCCTGGCGGATTCGCTTTGGGACGATGCGTGCTTGGACGATGAACGACTGGGCGATCCGTGCGCGCGAGCATGCACTGCGCTGGGTTGCATCACGCCTAGCGCAGCGTTTGCAGATCGCGGCGTTCGTGAACCGCAGCGTTTGTAGATCGCAGCGTTCGTGAATCGCGGCGTTCGTGAATCGCGGTGTTCATGAATCGCGGTGTTCATGAATCGCTCTGTCGTTCGCGGCTCTCGTGGTCCGCGGCGTTCGTGAATCGAGGTGCTCGCGACTGGGTACGTTTGCGTTGGCGCTGTCGCTGCGGGAAGGCAAAGCGGGCTCGACTTTGTGACCGTGTGCTGGGGGTGCCTGGCGAAATCCCATCATGCAGGGTGGCGAAATCCCATCACCTGAAGTGGCGAATCTCCATCAAGGGCGCGGTCGCCAGTCGGGGATGCGTGGTCGTCGACAGCAGCACAGACCAAGCCACGGCCACGGGAACGGGCACAAATCGTGCATAGTGCGTCCGGCACCATGCAGTTGTCATCGGCGCCCATCCCGCAGAGCGAGCCTCACCTCGATACGCTCTCGCCGATCTGTCCCTTGGATTTGGTTGCGGCCCGCCCCATATCGGTTGCTTCCGACGGGGAAGTCAGCTTCATCGTCGGCCAGGCACGTCGGGCACAGCAAGCCTGGCGCGAGCTAACCATCGACGAGCGCGCCGAGCGCCTGCGACAAGCCGCCAAGCGCATGCTGGCCCGCCGCCACGAGCTTCTGGTCACCCTGCGCGAAGAGATCGGCAAGGTCGACGCCGAGGCCATGTTCAACGAGACGCTGGGGCCGCTGGATGCCGTCAACGCCTGGACGCGCGTCGTCAAGGAACATGGCAGCCGTGAGCGCGTCTCGTTAAACCCCATCAACTTTCCCGGCAAGAGCGCCTGGATCGATCTGGTCCCGCGTGGCGTCGTCGGTGTGATCGCGCCCTGGAACTATCCGGTGGCGGGCCTGTACCGCGCGGTGCTGCCGGCGCTTCTG
>JAYRFD010001015.1:0-2506 GCA_041908565.1 Polyangia bacterium
CGACCGGCGTCGTCTTAGCCGACTGCTTGGTCTGCAGGAACATCAGCACGCCCGTCAGCAGCGGCAGCACAAAATAGGGGTCCGACGCCGTCATGTCGGCGATCCACCACAGCCGAACCCGATACAGCTCGACGGCGTTGCCGAGCATCGAGTACAGCGCAAAGTAGATCGGCATCTGCAGGAGGATCGGCAGGCAGCCGCCGAGTGGATTGATGCGATTTTTGCGGTACAGCTCCATCATCTCTTGGTTTAGGCGGGCTTTGTCGTCGGGGAACTTGGCTTGCAGGGCGTCGATCTGCGGCTTCAGTTCGGCCATGGCCTGCGAAGAAACCGTGGCGCGATGCGAGGGGTAGAACAAAAGCAGCTTGACCAGCAGCGTCAACAGCACGATGGCCAGCGCCCAGTTGTGGACTAGATCGAAGATCTGCCGCAGCACCCACAGCATCGGGCGGGCCAGCACTTCGAACGTGTAGTCGATCGAGCTGCCCAAGTTCGCGGTCTGCCCACCGACGCTGACGCCGTCCAGAAGCTCAGGCAGCTTGGGACCGGCGTAGGCCGTGAAGTAGTACTCGCGCGACTCGCCGGGGTTCAGTGAATGCTCGGCCAGCTCTGCCGACACCGCAATGGCGCCGTTGGCTTCGGCCCCGACGCGCGCCAGCTTGTCGCCGATCTGACCGCCATAGGGCAGCGCCAGCGCGACCAGGAAGTACTGCTGTCCGATGCCGATCCACCGGATGTCGCCGCGCAGATCGTCGGCGTCGGCCTTGTTGTTCTGCAGACCCTCCAGATCGACGTGGTACATCTTCTTGCCGCGGCCCCAGGTCGCTTCGTTCTGCGGCACGCGGGCGGAAAACACGCCTCCCGGCTTCTGCGAAGGATCTTGGAACCCGTCCAGCGATACCGACAGGTGATAGTCGACGCGCTGGCTCTTGCGGTTCTGCACGACGATCTGCACCAGCACCTGATACGACGTGGGTGGGAACAGCAGGGTCTTTTGCAAACGGTAGTCGCCAGTTTCGTACGCGTAGGTCAGGCGGCGGCCTTGGTCGGGCAGGGTTTCGTCGGCAAGCAGCGTAAACGGCGCGGTGTCGGGCATGGCAAAGCCGCTGGTGAAGCGGGTCTGCAGCGACGGGCGATAGCCAGACAACAGGTTGGTGGGAGCCTCCAGCTGACTGCGCTCAAGCACCGGCGGGCCACCGGCTTTGTTGGGGACCAGGCGACGGTGATCGCGGCTGCGATACTTGGCATCCAGGAGCTCATAGCTGACCAGCGTCGCGCCGTGGCTGCTGATCTGCGCGCGGTACAGACCTGGACGCTCGACGGTGGTGACCTGTTCGCTTGGGACGCTGGGCGCAGCGGTCGGTGGGGCGGCCTGCGGGGCGCTGGCCGTCGCTGGGGCGCCGGGGCTGGCCGAGCCAATGGCGGGAGTCGAGCTAGGCTGGCTGCTGGCGGGCGCTTGGGATGACTGCGAGCCCGGCCAGCGGCTCATCAGATAGGGCCAAGCCAGCAGGACCAGCAGCGACAGGCCGACTGCAACCAAGGCCCTTTTTTCGTTTTCCATGGGAACTTTCGGACTCCTCAGGTGAGCGGATCAAATCCGCCCGGGTGAAACGGATGACAGCGGCACAGGCGACGGGCGGCCCGTGCTCCGCCACGCAGAACGCCATAGCGCGCCACGGCCTGGGCCGCATATTCCGAGCAAGACGGATAGAACCGACAGCCCGTACCTGGCATGGCCGACAAAAGCGGCGAAAGCACGCGCTGATACAGGCGCAGCAGCACAAGGACGAAGCCCACGCCCACCGAGCGCGGTGTGGCAATAGCAGGGGGCAGGCGGGATTCCATCCTCACGCGCACTAGATAATCCGAGGGCCCTGTCGAGTGCAAGGGCTGGCCCGCGATTCGCTGCGAGCGACCGGTCGCAAGCGACGGGCTGCTTCCGTTAGTTCGCGCTGCACATGCGCCAAGGCCACCGTCGCCGCTTCGCTGCGCGCGATCGCGACGACATCCAGCGTGCTTGCGAACAGCGTCTTGTTGTGACGAAAGGCTTCGCGCAGCAGTCGCTTCACGCGGTTGCGCACGACGGCTGTCCCGACGCGCTTGGAGACGGTTACGCCAAAGCGCAGGGCTCCGACAGGGCTTGGCCTGGCGAACCATAGAAAGTGGGGGGTGATGATCTTCTGGCCGCCGCTCTGCACGGCAAGGAAATCGCGACGCGAAAGCAGGCGGTCCTGCTTGTGCAGGCGATACGACGGCGAAGGACTCGCCACAGGCGGCTGTGACATCAGGCAGGAACGTGGGCAGAAATCAGCGCGCAGAATGCTGCCAGATATGCAGCAAGACGCCCCGCGCAAGCGGGGGACTCTACGAGAGGATTTGCAAGCGGGCGGGCGGGCGACCGCGCGTTACTTCTGCGCCACTTTCACCGTCAGGCGCTTGCGGCCCTTGCGACGGCGGTTGTTCAGGACCAGGCGACCCCCGCGGGTCGACATGCGGGCACGAAACC
>JAYRFD010001016.1:0-2266 GCA_041908565.1 Polyangia bacterium
AACTATCGTCGAGCCAATCCGGCGCGCACCAACCACGATCGCGCGATCGTGGGGGCTGGCCCCTCGGGGGCGCGGCTTCGGCGCCTCGTCCCCCTGCGATCCGACGATGCGCTGCAGCTTCACAGCGCGAGCGCGTTTCAAGCCGGGCTGGTCCGCGGACGGGTCAGCCTGAAAGTACCGCCCGCGCTCTGCGCATGGGAGGCTCAGGAGGCTCGCCGTGCGCAGACTGGAGACGCGCTCATTGAGCTTTCCGTCCCGCCCATTCGCGACAGCGCGGCCGCGGAGGCAAGAGCCGACGTGGTTGTGGCGCTGCTGCGCTACCTCACGGCGTCGCTTGCCACCTCGGCGCTCGCGGTCGAGCTGGGCGACGATGTGCTGCGCTGGACTCATCCGGCCGCGCTCGATCCCTTCCTTGAGTTGGTGTGGCTCGCGGAGGCCGGCGCGCCGCCATAAAGGCCACGCTGTGGCGGCTGCCAATTCCGCCGCAGACCAACGAGATGAGCTGAGCCGTCGCGATGCGTGATGCACGGCGAGCGCGCAGCGACGCGCCATTTGACCGCGTCGCTGTAGGATGGGGCTGTCATGGTGAGCGCAGATGGATCGGATCGGCGAAGGCACAACCTGCGGTGGATCGCGATCGTTGGCTTGTCTCTTGCGCTGCTGGTCGGAGGTTTTCGAATGCTGGGCTTGGAACGTCGCTTCATCTATTGGCCTTCGCGTAAGCTTGGGCCGACGCCCGCCGAGCTGGGTCTGTCCGCCGAGGAGCTACGCCTTACGACACCTGACGGAGAGCAAATCCACGGCTATTACCTGCGCCAAGCTCGGGCCGCTGCGGCAGCACGCCTGACACTGCTGATCTCGCATGGCAATGCTGGGACGGCAGCGGGGCGCTTGCCGCGGGCGGCGCTGTTTCTGAAGAACCTCGATGTCGATGTCGTGCTGTACGACTACCGTGGCTATGGCCAAAGCAGTGGCTCGCCCAGCGAAGCAGGCACCTACACCGACGCGCGCGCGGTGTACGACTGGCTGATCCAGCGCGGCGTCGCAGCCGAACACATCGTGCTGTTCGGCGAGTCGCTTGGCTGCGCGGTTTCGATCCAGCTGGCGCTGGATCGGGCCGTGCGCGGCGTGATTCTGGAGGCCCCCTTTTCATCGGTGCGGGCCATGGCCAAGCTGGTCCTGCCGTGGCTGCCCGTGGGGCCGCTGCTGCGCACGCGGTATGACAACCTGGGCAAGATCGGACGCCTGGCCGTTCCGCTGTTCATCGCGCATGGCAGCGAAGACGAAGTGATTCCACAGTCGCAGGGCGCGGCACTGTTTGCTGCCGCTAAAGAGCCCAAGCGCTTCCTGTCCGTGCCCGGGGCGCACCACAACGATGTTCCTTTGGTCGGTGGCGCCGCCTATCTGACTGCGCTGAACGACTTCCTGCGCAGCCTGCCTGGGCAGGCCGGACAGCCGTAGCAGCACGCTGACTGGTGCGGTCAGTCGCGGCTGCGCAGGAAGGTCAGCAGGCGGTCCCAGGCGGCGGGGGTGGCGCCGATTTCCAAGTGACCGAGCGCGATGGCTTCTTGCTTGGCGCTGCTCGAGCGCTTGCTGGCGGTCCAGCCTTGGGTCAGCTGGGTCATGGCGGCGATGCTGGCTTTGAACAGAACGCCATCGCTGTTGGCCGCGCAGCTTGGGCAGCTTAGGCCGTCGGTTTCATACGCGGTGCCGGGCGCGCCCAGCGTGCTGCCGTAAAGGACGTAGAGGGCCCCCAAGCGCGGGTCCAAGCCGCGGGACGACAGGCGGGCGATGAAGTGACCGCCGATCTCTTCGGCGGTCGCGATGCCCAGGCCGGAAAACAGCTGGTACTTGTTGTACAAGCCGCTTGAGGAATCAGCGTTGCGCAGCGTCGGGTAGGTGTGCCAGGCGATACACGGCGAAGCCGAGGGCAGAAACGCCGTCTTGCGGCACGCAGTGCGATCGGCGTCGTCCAAGTAGCCGCCTGCCAAGAAGCTGAGCTTGGGACGGATCCAGGGGAACCAGCGGTTCTCGTCGGGATCCAGATCCTTCCAGTCGCTGCTGTCGCGGCGCGGCACCGGATAGCTGGATCGCAGGTCGAAGGCCGCCTGCACCTGGCCCAGATAGGCGTTCTGGTACACGCCGCTGTCATCGATGCTGCCGAACAGGCTGATGTTGTATTCATCGAAGTCGAAGCGGCTGCTGGACACGCCTTCGACGCTGTTAAGACGCCCCAAGCCGTCGCGCGACACCGGCTTGCCGGCGC
>JAYRFD010001017.1:0-3547 GCA_041908565.1 Polyangia bacterium
CCAGCACCGCGTCGTGGAGAAGCGCGATGACCGTGCCCGGTCCGTACCGGAAGTCGAAGCGGACCAGGATGTACAGCATGATGAAGCCGATGGCGGCCAGCAGCGAGATGATGCCGTTGTTGCGTAGTTCTTCACCGGCCTTGGCACCGACCGAGCCCACCGACGGAATCTGAGCCACAGCACCAGCCCCCAGCTTGGCTTCCAGCGCCTTTTTGACTTCGCTGTCCAGACCGATAAGAACGATCTCGAAGGTGTTGTCTTCGACGCGGCCGAAGCGCTGCACGGCGTTGGTAGTGACGCCAGCGCCGGTCAGGATGCCGCGAATGGTGTCGGGGTCACTGCCCTTGTTCAAGCGCAGGTAGGCTTTGTCGCCGCCCTCGCTGAACTCAAACTTGCGCACAGTGTCCTTGCCCAGCTTTTCGCGCAACATGCTCTCGGCGCGCTGAGCCTGTTCGGCGGACAGCGGCGACACCGCGGTGAAGCGAACCAGGAAGGCGCCCTTGAACTCGGTCAGGGGCACGACTTCCGCGTCCTTGAAACCGCCGGCTTCCATGGCATCGCGCACGTCGGATGGCTTCACATCCTTGGAAAAGTCGATGCGCATCTCGGTGCCTCCGCGGAAGTCGACCGAGAAGTTGAGCGCGTGCCCACGTCCCGACAGGAACGTGTTGAGCGGCAGCATCAAGAACGACAGAAGAACCAGCAGGACCGAGATCGCAAGCAGCGGCTTTGCCTTGCCGACAAAGTCGAAGTTGTGGTCGGGCCGAATCAGTTCGAAGAACTCGGGCTTCTTGGCCATAGCGGATTCCTCAGATGCTCAGTTGGGCGACTTTTTTACGGCCGACCATCCAGTCGAACATGGCCCGCGACAGCCAGACCGACGTAAACAGGTTGCAGACGATACCCGCCATCAGCGACACCGCGAAGCCGCGGATGGGACCCGTACCGTACGAGTAAAGGACGATGCCGGCGACCAGGTTGGTGACGTGCGCGTCGAACACGGTCCAGAAGGCGCGGTTGAAGCCTTCTTGCACCGCACCGCGCGCCGTCTTGCCAGCGCGTATTTCTTCGCGGATGCGCTCGTAGATGATGATGTTTGCGTCGACGGCCATACCGATGGTCAGCACGACGGCGGCGATGCCAGGCAGGGTTAAGGTGGCCTGCAGCATGGCCATCATCGACAGCAGGTAGACGACGTTGAACACCATGGCGATGTTCGCGATCACACCCGAGCCGCGATAGTAGATGAGCATGAACAACACGACGGCCAGCGACCCGATGATCATCGACGTCTTGGCCTTGTTCACGGCCTCGGGACCCAGCGTCGGACCGACCTGCGTTTCGAAGGTCTTGCGCAGCGGAGCCGGCAGCGCGCCGGTGCGCAGAACGGCGACCAGATCCTTGGCTTCCTGCTGAAGCTGGAAGGGATCGCTGTAGCCACCCAGCGTGATGCGTGCACGCCCGCCACCGATACGGCCTTCGATCGTCGGGGCCGAGGTGACCTTTTCGTCCAGGATAATCGCCATGCGACGCCCGATGTTGGCGCCGGTGGCCTTTTCAAACAGGTTGGCGCCTTCGCTGTCGAAGGTGATCGAGACTTCCGGGCGCATGTTCTGGTCGTAGCTGACCTCGGCATCGGTCAGGTACTCGCCGGTTAGCTCGGCGCGACGGTGCAGGTAGTAGCTGCGCCAGATCTTGTCCTGGGTCTCTTGCCCTTCGTCGTTGTAGCGCGACGACTGCTCGAACAGGATCTCGTGGTCGGCTGGCACCTGCTGATCGGTCGGAAGTTCCTTGAAGAAGCGCTCGAGCACCGCTTTGTCCTTGCTCTTCAAGTACACGTCGGTGTGCTGCTGGCCGCTGTCCTTCTGCTGCCACGCGTCGTACCCAACATCCAGGCCGGGGTACTGCGCCTTCTTGTTGTCGGCGTAGGCACCCAGCTTCTGCATGTACTCGCTGCCGTCGTCGGCCATCTTGAATTCAAGCTGCGCCGTCTTGCCGATCAGGCCTTTGACGCGCTCGAAGTCGTTCTGCGAAAGGCCGGCTAGCTCGACGATGATGTCGTTCTGCTTGCGCTGCACGACCGGCTCGGACACGCCCAGCTTGTCGACGCGGTTCTTGATCGTCTCGACGCCCTGGCTGACGGCATAGCCGCGAAGCTCGTCGACGTAGTCGGCGTCCATGCGGAAGACGACTTCGCCGTCGGTTTCGCTGCCGGTCTCGCGCGTGATGTAGCGCTGGAAGTCGCGATCGAACGAGCGGTCCAGCTTCTTGGCATCCGCCTTGTTCTGGAAGGTCACACGCAGCTTGAGCTCTGCTCCGTCGCCTTCGCGGATGACCTTGACGCCCTTGACCTTCTTGTCCTTGGCCAGCTTCTCTTCGATCTGGCCGGCGATGCGGTCGGCCTTGTCGGAAACGGCCTTGTCGACCTGCACTTCGTACACCAAGTGCAAGCCGCCCCGTAGGTCCAGGCCCAGCGCAATCTTGCGCGTAACGGCCCGCTTGAACCAGTCGGGAAGCTGTTCGGTGCGGTGCGTCCAGTCGGCCAGCGTCGGCACCAACACGACGAAAGCCAGAAGCGTCAGCAGCGAGTAGGCGCCTACGCGATAGAAAAAGCCTCGTTCCATCAGACGATTCCCCGTCTAAGCGGTTTTCTGCTCAGCCGACCCGCTGCCCTCAGCAGCCGGAGCCTTGCCAGCGATGTGCGAACGCAGGACGCGCACGCGAACCTTTTCCTGCAGCTCCAGCGTGACGTACGGGCTGTTGTCGGCGACGCCCTTGACCTTGCCCCACAAGCCGCCGGTGGTGACGACCTCGTCGTCCTTCTTGATCGACTTCAGCCAGTCGGTGTGTTCACGCTGTCGCTTCTGCTGCGGACGAATCAGCAGGAAATAGAAGATGCCGAACATCACCAAGAGCATGGGCAAAGTGCCCATCAGGCCCCCGGCTGGCGGGGCTGCGCCACCGTCGGCAAGCAGGGTGGCCGCAAGAGTCGTAAGGATCACGAGGACGCCTCCAAACAAAGCAGGGAACGCAGGCGCAAGGGACCCGCGCTGTGTGGCGAGAGGAACGACGCAGAGTCGTGGGAAGACGGCATGAAGCTTGGGACAGCCCAGTTAGACAGCTGAGTTCAAAAGATCGACTGCTAGCAAGCCGCATTGAGTACCAGACTGCTCGGCCCCGGTCAATAACTACGTCTGGGTCGCCCCGGAGGGAGACGCAGCCCTGGCTCGGCGAGGCATCGGCGGGACCGCCTGCCCACGACGCGATAGAGCCCGCGCAATGGCCCGCGCTACCGACAGTTCTGAAGATCGACCCAGATCAGCTTGGGGCTTAGCACGGGCGTCTCGGGACGCAGGACAAAGCCGTCGCTGAGCGCCTGGCCCCGGCAGTCCGTCTGCAAGCGCTGGTTTTCGGCGCGGGCGGCCGCGGTGGCCAGTCCATCGACCACGCCCGTCAGCAGGTAACGAACCCCCTGCTGGCGCAGGCCCGCTTCGCTTAGCTGCGACAGCGGCACGATGTGGACGCCGGCTGCGGCCGCGGTGGACGG
>JAYRFD010001018.1:0-1817 GCA_041908565.1 Polyangia bacterium
GGATGCAGCTTGATGGTCATCGCAGCGCCCAGCACGTTGGCGGTGCTGGCCTCGTCGAGGGAGTCTGGCACCGAAAGTGACAGGGTCAGGCGCGAGCTGCCAAGCCGCCCTACGACCTCGGCGTTGACGAGGCAATCGGATCGGCAGACTTGTTCGCCCATCCTCTCCATCTCCTGGCCGGGGCACTTTTCTGCGCAGCTTAGTTCGTCGCAGCGTTCTCCCCGATTTGTCTGGGCGAGGGTGGGATCCAGGTAGCAGCGGAAGAGGCCGCTGCTGCGCACCTCGGGATGGGTAGACTCGGCCAGGTTCCAGCCGTAGATCTCCATCTTCAGATCCTGCATGCCCCAGGCTCCGCGCGACACGCGCTCGACGGCAAGGATGACCGGATTCGACTTTTCCGTGCAGCTACCCGGGGCAGCCAGCGGGCTTATGGGCTGCAGATGCAGTGGCAGGTCGCGGACCGTATCGCTGCCCAAAAGAACGGTCCAGTCGGTGGCGCCGCTTGCCAGGATGCAGTCGTTTTGCACGGCGGCCACGCTAAATACGACGGGCTGCTTGTCTAGCTCGCCGTCCAGCTTGAAGGCCACGCTGACATCTGTGCGACCGTCTTTAAGGGGGATGTCGTTCAGATCGACCGCCACAGGCAGGATCTTGGTCGGATACACGTGCGCCGTCACGCGCAGGGCGGTCGCGGCGGCCGGAATGGCATCGATGGTCAGGCGATAGTCTGGCGTGCACGCGAAAAGCAGCGGGGCGAGAGCCAGCCCGGCACAGGCCGCAGTGCGGCGTTTGCGCCTGCCCAGTGCGACGACGGCAGCTGGCGTTGGATCGTTTTTCATCGGGGCTACCTCCACCTTGGTTTGCTGCCGACGCAGGTCCGCGCACGCGAACCGATCAGGGGCTGGGCAGCTTCACGATTTGCGTTCCCAGATCACTCCGCCCGGCCGAGATCGTTGCGACGGTCACGGCGACGCCGCCCAGCACGACAAGAAGGCCCGTGCCCATCAAGCCCCAGAACAGCGGGCGCTTGTAGATGGGTGTGCTGCGCTCTTGCAGCAGGGCTTGCCGGGCGAACTGGGCTTCGGCCTTTTCTTTGTCCAGCTCCAGCGAGATCTCTTTGGCCTTCTTCTGCGTCGCCAGCAGCGTGTCCATGTCCTTGACGTAGCCACGCACCTCGGGAGCCAGCTTGTGGCTGGGGGCGACGTCCAAGAAGCGCTCATAGGTGGCCTTGGCCTCGCTCGGCAGGTCGCCCTTGCGATAGGCTTGGCCCGCATTGAACAGGTATAGCGGCTGCGGGTCGGCTTCGAAGACGCGCAGCAAAAGCTCGGCGGCCTCGCGATAGCGACCGGCTTGGAAGTGGGCGGCGGCCTGGGCCTTGGCGCCATCGACCTCGCCCTTGGCTAGCGGCGCGGCGGGGACCGGCTTGGCTTCAGGCGACGTCGTGGCAGCGGCTGGTGTCGACGCCGGCGCAGCCGATGCCGAGGGTGCAGCCGCAGAGCCAGCCGGACTGGCTGAGCCGGCGACCGACGCCGCCGATCCAGCGCTGGGCGTCGTCGATGCGCCCGAGCTCGCTGGAGTGGCGGCTGCTGCAGCGGCTGGTGCGGGTGGCGGGCTGGACTTGCGGCTCTTGGCGGCGGCCGAGCTTGCCGCCATGGACAGCACGATCGACAGCCATCCGACGAGAGCCCAGGACCACCCGCGCTGCCGAGCTTGCACGCTGAAAGACCGCATCGGGCCCCGTCCCAGCCCCCTTTTCTGCACGGTGAAGGGTCGCATTCACTGGTCATCATATCGCAGGACGCGGTCCTCGGGGCGCA
>JAYRFD010001019.1:0-3148 GCA_041908565.1 Polyangia bacterium
CCGCACCGACGACACCGTGCCTGCGTCCTTTTGCTGTTTGCGCTGTGCCTGCTGCCGCTTCAGGTCGATGCCAAAGAGGCCAACTTTCGTCGCTTTACCGACTATCTGTGGTTTGCACTGGGCGCCGGCATTGGGCTGGCTTTGCACGAAAGCGCGCACGTGGCCGTCGACCTCAGCACCGACGCGCGCCCCGTGGTAGAGCCGGTCAGCCTGGGGCCCTTTCCGTTCTTTTCGATCACGCCGACCAACATCCAGTCGCAGCAGCAGCGCTATGCCATCGCGATGGCCGGCTTTCTGATGCAGGACGTGTACAGCGAGCTGATCTTGCAAGTCGATCCGCGCCTGCGCGATCACGACCGTCCCTTGTTAAAAGGCATGCTGGCGCTGCACGCGCTTCTGACCACCGGCTATGCCATCACCGGGTTTGCCGGCGTCGGTCCGCTGCAGAGCGATGTCAACACGATGTCGCGCGCGCTGGCCGTGCCGCCGTGGGCCGTTGGGCTACTGCTGCTGCCGCCGGCGCTCTGCGATGCGTATCGCTATTTCGTTCCAAACTCGCGCTGGGCCCCGTGGGTCAGCCTGGCCGGCAAGGGCACGCTGCTGGGCCTGGTCGCGACGTACTAGAGCGCCCAGCGCTGCTGTCCAGAGCCGCCGCGGGTTTGCCGCACACTGCAAGACACGCCGAATTCTATAAGCGCATAAAATGAAAATACAAGTGATGTGAATTTTTGAATTGAAAAATAAAATATAAAACATTAATCCGTAATCGTGGTTGATAAGTTGTGCCGCTGAAAGACGGGGAATCGGCCGGGCGGCTTGGCTGCCTACGTGGGGTCTGGGCCGGCGGGTCGTACGGCTTGTCTGCAGCTTGTCTGCGGCGGGTCCGGGCCACGCAGCCCCGGTTCATCGGTCGCGCTGGCGGAGCGGGTGCGGCGTGTGTTCTGTCCCGTCTCAGAACGCGCAACCGGGCGACGGCAGCGCGCGATAATCCGAAGACAGTGCCTTGGCAGGCCTGGACGGCGGGGCGGCCGGTCCCAGGTCGTTTGACGGTTCGTTGCAAGGAAGCACCATGTCGGATTTAGCCATTGCGAAGAAGTCAGAGTTTGCACGTGTGGCGGCGGCGCCGGCTCCCAAGTCGGCCAGCGACGGGCTGGCTGGGGCGGGGCAGGCGGCAGCGGCGGGGCTTTTGCCTCGCGGGGCGATGGCAGGAGCGCTGAGCGCAAGCTCTGCCGGATCGCTGTTTGGTCACATGTCCGACGGTCGCGCGATGGCGCAGCAGGCGGGGCGAGCGGGCGTCGGGGCCGGCGCAGCCCTGGCCGACAAGCAGCCAGCGTGGGGTGGGCTGAACACCAACGAAGGCGCCTCGGGAGACTGGAAGTGGGCCGAGGGGGCGGCGGGTAGGGGCGCAGCAGGCGGCGGGGCCGGCGGCGCCGAACAGCACGAAGCGGAAGCAGCGGCTGGCGAGTCCGGGCCGCAGTCGGACGAGGCTCCCGGTCCCGGCGGTCGCGATGAAGAGGCCCCCGATCACGACGCCGAACACGGCGACGAACACGGCGACGATCACGACGGTGATCACGACGCCGAACACGGGGAACGCAACCCCGACCAACAAGCCGGCGACGGGGCCAAAGACGAAGGCGGCAAGGACGGCGCTGGTGACAGCCACGGCGACGGCGAACACGAAGACGAATCGCGATCGCAGGAAGACGAAGAAGAACAGGACGAAGACGGCAAGCCAGGTCGGGACGGGGAACACGAGGGGCAAGAGGAAGGCGAAGGGCAGGGCGACAAGTCCCAGGCCGGTGATCACGAGGCGTCCGAGGGCGAAAAAGATCACAAGGGCGGCGAGGACGAAGGGGATGACGAGGAAGCCGATGGCGACGCCGATGATCCCGAGGCCGCCGAAGCCGGCGAAAAGGCCGAGGAAGCCGCGGGCGAGGGCGACGAGGGGCCAGAGGGTGGCGCTGCGGGGGCCGACGGCAGTTCTAGCGGCGGTGCGGACGAGGCCGGTGATGCCAAGCTGGCTTCTCAGCTAGACGAAAAAGGGGCCGAACAAGCCAGCGACAAGCTGCCCGCCGTCATGGAGCAGATGCAGCAAGCCTTCGGCGAAGACCTGTCCAATGTCGAGGTTGCGCACGACCTGCCGGGTGGGGCTCGCGATCAAGGCGCCAAGGCGGTGGCCAGCGGCAACAAGGTATCGCTGGAACAGGGCACCGATGTCGGATCTGCCGACGGAAAAGCCAAGCTGGGTCACGAGCTTGCGCACATCCTGCAGAAGCGCAAAGGCAAGGAAGAACCGGATGCCATCGACCAGATGACTCCGGATTCGCCGGGCCTGGGCGACGACATGCATGCGGCGCGATCGGCGTCGGAACGCGACCGCTTGGAAGACGAAGCGGACAGCGCGGGTCATGCCGCCGCGCGAGGCGAACGCGTCCACGTCAGCAGCGGCGCACGTGCTCCGGTCAATCAGTTTTGGGGTCTGCGCGACATCTGGAACAAGGCCAAAAGCGGCGCCGCGGCCGTCGTCAACACCGGCAAGCAGGCGGTGTCAACGGTCGTCGACAAGGGCCGTCAGGGCGTGGCCTGGGCAAAGCAGAAGTATCACGAGGGAGAAAAGCCCGGCGAAGGCCTGCTCGACAAGGCCAAGCGCGTCGCCGGCAACTTTGCACCGGCCCTGCAGGACCCGCTGGTCAAGCAGATCAAGCACGGCTTCAAGATCGGCAAGGGCCTGCTGACTTTGCCGGGGAAGCTGCGCGACGGCATCGAAAAAGGCATGACCGAAGGCGGCTGGAAGAAGAAGGCCGCCGAGGCGCTGCAGAAGGTCTCCGACGCACCGGGCAAGGCTCTGTCGGGGTTGAAGAGCCTGGGCGGCAAGGCGTGGTCTGGCGTCAAGGATCTGGGCGGCAAGGCGCTGTCCGGCATCAAGGATCTGGGCGGCAAGGCGCTGTCCGGCATCAAGAGCATGGGCAGCAAAGCCGGCGACTTTATCAAGGGCCTGCTGCCCAAGGGCTCGGGCAAGCCGGGGCTTTTGGGGACGCTGTTTGGCAAGGCCAAGGACTGGGCGGGGCAGAAGTTCTCGTCGATCAAAGATCTGGCGGGCAAGGGGCTGTCGGGTATCAAGAGCCTGGGCGGCAAGCTGTGGTCC
>JAYRFD010001020.1:0-10390 GCA_041908565.1 Polyangia bacterium
GCTGTCCCCGCTGCGCTTTGACTACGACGCGTCGGAACTTCGCTTGCCAGTGCGCCTGGGCTTGCTCAACGCCGACGGCAAGCAGGACCTGATTGTGTACATCCTGCATCCCGACAAGCGCTTTGAAGTCGCGAACTACCAGAACGTTTTTGTCCCCACCAACATCGAAGTCGCGAACAGCGTGCGCGATCAGTTCCCCGCGTTCTACGCGACGCTGTTTGACGAAACGCTGAAGCGCGCCGGCGGTCGTGCGGTGGTGACCGAGTACGCCTGGCAGACCACGTCTTGCGATCCCTGCCCCACGCCTCCGCTTGATGCCAGCGATCTGTACACGCTGGGTGACGAGAGCTTCGCCGGGGCAGCCAGTGGCCCTGGTGGTGGGCCCGGACCTCGACGGGGTGGACCGTTCTTTGGTGCGGCTCCCAGCTATGTGCTGACGCGCCTGCACACGCGATACGACAAAGCCACGCTGTCGGCCGATCTGATCTTCCGCGAGGCGCCGGCCGTCATGGGCGGACGCGCCAACTGGGATGGCGGTCTGGGCGACAACGGCGCGCAGATCCAGCAGGGTGGCATCAGCAACTTCCAAGGCCGCTACATCATTCGCCACTACTGGGAACAGCCGGTGAAGTGCCAGAGCCCGCGCTACGGCATCTGGGGCGGACCGCCGGGCAGCGGCGCCGAAGAAGGCAAGCCCGGCTCAGTGAAGCCTGCGCAGGATCTGGCCAATGCGTCGCGCGGCGGCGTGAACCTGGCGCAGTCGATCACATCGACGGTCAAAGAGCTTGGCATTACTGCCAAGCCCCGCCCGCTGCGCCCCGGCGAAAAGCCAGCGGGCAAGAACTGACAGTCCCCCTCGTAGCCCCGCCAACCCTGGGCAGCACCGCAGGCTCGCGCGAAGCCATCCATCCCACGATCGTCTGCAGGTCCACGGCACCGCCCGGTGCCGTCGCGGCCGATAGATCGTCCGCGCAGCCTGGTCGACACGGTTAGCTGATCTTGGACAGCAGCGAATGCAGGTACTGGTGAAGCTCCGCAGCGTCCAGGACAGAGTCATGGTCGCCGGGAAAGCGCGGGTAGTGCCGCGTGAGCGCATCCAGGACCGCGGCCGCATCCAGCGTCCGGGGATCGTCGCGATCGCGCAGGTCGTTGGAAAACGAAAACCACGCGGCACTGTCGAGTAGCGCGCGATAGAAGTTCATGATGCGCGGCTCGCCATGGATCGGTGCTTCGCGCGCGAAGTGGTCGGCCAAGAGCCCCTGCAGCGTTGACAGCGGCGCCTGCGTGTAGTCCAGAACCTCATTGCGCACGGTGGCAAACACCAAGCGCACGGTCACCTTGTCCGAGATCAGCTGGTGGTACAGACCCGCGCGATCGACGGGATTTCCGCTGCCCGGATCGCCAGCGAACAGCGACGATGCGGCGCGCATGTCTTCGTAGCCATCGGGGATGAACGGTCGCGCGATGGCCATCATGACGCTCCCGGCTCCCTGATCCGAAGGGCCGGCAAAGCCGTGCCATGGCGTGTCGATCGCGATGAAGTCCACGGTCGAAAAGCGGTTGAGTCCACCGCCCGACGACAGCGCCAGATTCACCAGCGCGCGACGCGCGACGATGCCGCCCATGCTGTGCGCGATGATCAAAAGCCGTGGTGACGACGTGCTGCGCGCGGCCAGCGCTCGTAGCTCATCGCCTAGCTCGTCTCCGTTGCGCGCGGTGTGGCGGTGCGAATCGTCGAAACACAGCACGTGTAGCTGGAAGCGGTCGGCATCGATCTGTGCGGCGATCGATGCGAACTTGGCTGCCGAGCCCTGCAAGCCGTGGACAAACAAAATCGCGGGACGTCGGGCGTCATAGTCCGCCGCGGATCGCCCCAGCGCATAGATGGCGGCGCGCCCACCCCTTCGGACCAACATGGCTTCCGGCACGCGCGAAAAATCAAGCGGCAGCAGCCGACCGTTGGGCGCCTGCTCCACCGCCCAGCCGTCGGGCGGAGCGTCGGTCGCAGTGAGGTGGGCTGAACCGGTCGCGGGATCGTTTGCGTACGGACACATGGCGGCGATTATGCGCCGAAAGCGACGCGCTGCAGGTGTTGCGAAGCGTCCAAGGCAGGATGCCTTTGCCGTAGCCAGGCTGGTTGTGCGGGATCCCGGAACGGCCGGGCCGCGCGCTGCGACTAGCTGCGCAGGTGGCTAAGAGCCGACATCAGGCCCAGCGGCATGGCGCGCAGACCGACGACCAGCAGATCGTCTTCGGTGGCAAGCTCGCGAATGGCCACCACTTCCGACAGAGCAGCCACGATGCGCTGCGCGCGTTCGTTCTTGGCCAAGCGCGGCAGCTTCATCAGATCGAGGATGAACAGATCGCCTTGAGCATCCAAGATCATGGCGGGCCGCATCGGCATAAAGTTCAAAAGATCGCCGGGCTTGGACAGATCCATCATCGACAGCATCTGCACCATCGGGCTGTCGCCTTCCGGCTTAATCGCCAGGTCGCGCACGCGAAGCTCGACGCGAATGCTGCCCATCGCAAACAGGATCTGTTCGAAGGTCAGCGTGGCGGCCAAGGCCATGCGCGTGCCCATCACTTCCAGCGTCGCGGATACCCGAATCCCCGGCGGCTCTGCCGTCAGCGTCAAGTCTGGGGGCAGCTTGCGTCCGCCAAACTTGTGGGCCAGCCAGTTGATGGCATCCAGCGGAATTCCAAGGCGCATACGCGCCGCATTGATGATGCAGCGCAGTAGATATTCCGGGTGAGACGTCAGGTACGCCAAGCCGCTTTGGATATCGGCGAGAGACAGAATGGTCATGCGCGTACCCTATCGCAAAGGCTGGTTGAAGTCACCCGCGTCTGCAGGGCTGTGGCTCGTCCGCGAGCCCGTCTTCGGCGCCGGCTGGATGGAAGCGCGGCACCGGCCTCGCAAGGTCCAAGGGGTTGCATGGTCGGCTGCGGTGGCGGGCTGACCCGGGCGCCGTCTGCAGTCCAGCAGTACCGACGGAAATGGGCCCGCGCAATCAGCACCTGTGGCTTGTGCGCCCGCGCGACCAGCTTTCGCTTTACGATGACCCTGCGGACAACAAGGGGGATGCGATGCGCGGCATGGTGATGGCCTGTCTGTTGGGGCTGACCTGGTTTGCAGGAATGACGGGGTGCGATTCCGGCGCGACGGGGGGCGGCGACCCTGCTGATGGCGGATCAACGGGCGATGGCGGATCCGGCGGTGACGGCGGCAGCAGCGTGCAGTGCACTCCCGAAGGCGCTTTTGATGGCGCACCGGTCACGGCCCCGGCAGGAAAGTGGCAGTGGGTGCCCGTGCCCGAAACCAAGTGCCGCAACGGCAGCACCACCGGCTTCGGAGTCCGCATCAATCCCAACTCCGATCAGCTTGTGATCTATCTGCAGGGCGGCGGCGCTTGCTTCAACGGCACCACCTGCAGCATCAACCCGTCGCAGTTTTCGGCGCTTGAATTTGCCGCCTGGGCGACGGCCAGCGGCAGCAGCGGATTTTTCGACAGCGGTCGCAGCACCAACCCGCTTGCCGACTGGAACATGGTCTTCATTCCGTACTGCACGGGCGATGTCCACCAAGGCAACGCCCCAAGCATGGATGTGCCCGGACTCCTAAGTCCCAAGAAGCAGGCCTTCGTGGGCTACGCCAACATCGGATACGACCTGAAGCGCATCGTGCCCACGTTCCCCAACGTGCGCCGCGTCCTTCTGACGGGAGAAAGCGCCGGCGGCTTCGGCGCCACCTTCAACTACGACCGCATCGCGCAGGCGTTCTGTCCCAAGGAAGTCTTGCTGCTGGATGACTCTGGTCCGCCGATGTCGGACACCTATTTGGCCCCTTGTCTGCAGGCTCGCTGGCGTCAGCTTTGGAACTTCGCCGCGACGCTGCCCGCGGCCTGTACAGCGTGCACGGTCGGCAACGGCGGGGGCCTGGTCAACCTGACATCCTACTTGGCAGCGAAGTACCCGACCGCCCACCTGGGGCTGATTTCTTCGACGCAGGACAGCGTCATCAGCGCGTTCTTTGGCTATGGCCAGAACAGTTGCAACAACATCGATGGCGTCGCACCTGTGCCCCTTTCCGGAACGACCTTCACCGCCGGTTTGAACGAGCTTCGCCAGAACAACCTGTCGGGTAGCTCGGCCTGGTCGTCCTATTACATCAACAGCGTGGTGCACACGTACACCGGCGGCACCGGCTTCTACGGAACTACGGTAAACGGCGTCAAGCTAAACGACTGGGTGTCTGCCTTCCTAAGTGGCACCGCCATGGCGCAGGTGGGGCCGTAACAAGGACATCCAAAGCGCTGCATGCGATCGATGGTCGACGGAAATTCCTGTCCACGGACTTTGAAATAGGGGTCTCCCATGGGGCGGGCAGACTCCCTTTTCAGACTCCTTTTTCTTGCGTGCTTCGGAATGACGGAGTCTGTGCGCAGCGTCCGTTTTCGATGCCCGGCAAGCCACGGTCGCCGCCGGACCGCCACGCCTACGATTCGGATCCTTGCCGGCTTCACCAAAGCTTCATGGTTTGAACATTTGTCCGCCGCAGGGCGCCTGTGATACCTCTGCTTGTTATGCAGTCGTCACAAAGCCCACGGTCGGGAGAGCAGCTCTCCCCAGAGCCCGGAGCCGCAGAGCCCGGAGCCCCAGGGCCTGCTGCATCCGGGATCAGCCCGCTGGGTGCTGCAGCAAAGACCGATGGAGCGCTGCCGACTGCAGATTCAAGCGCGTCCGGCCCCGCGCAGCAGGGCGAGATCCCGACGGCACGCCACGTCGCCATCATCATGGACGGCAACGGTCGCTGGGCCCAGCAGCGGGGTCTGCCGCGCATCGCCGGACACAAGCAGGGTGCGGTCGCGGTCCGCAATACCGTGCGAGCCGCCCGTCAGCTGGGTCTGGAAGCGCTGACCTTGTATGCGTTTTCCGAGCAGAACTGGGGCCGGCCCTTGGATGAAGTCAGCGGGCTGATGCAGCTTCTGCACGACTATGTGGTCGATGAACGCAGCGAGATCCTGGACAATGGAATCCGCCTGCGCACCATCGGCAACACCACGCGACTTCCCGCTTTTGTGCGCCGCCCACTGGAAGCCCTGATCGCCGATTCCGCTCATCAGCGCGGCATGACGCTAAGCCTGGCGTTGTCGTATGGCGGACGCGAATCGATCGCCGATGCGGCGCGCAGCCTGCTGCGTGAAGTGGCGGCGGGCAGGCTGCGCCCCGACGACATCAGCGAAGACATGCTGTCAGCAGCCATGCAGACCGCGGACTTGCCTGCGGTCGATCTGATCATCCGGACCTCGGGCGAACGACGCATCTCGAACTTCCTTTTGTGGGAAGGCGTGCGCGCGCTGTTTTACACAACGCCCTGCTTGTGGCCCGACTTCAACCGTCAGGAACTACTGCAGGCCCTGCGCCAGAGCCACCTGGTGCAGAGCCCTGCATCCCCTTCACCGGCGGCGCCGCCGATCTAGCGCGCATCCGAAAGACATGTCGAACCTTGCCCTTCGTTTTCTGACGGCCGTTGTGGCCATCCCGCTGCTGATCGCGTCCATCGCGTGGCAGCAGCCCTATGGCGTCTGGCTGTGGGTCCTGTTTGCCCAAGTCGCCGGTCTGCGCGAGTGGATGAACATGACCATGCCCACCGCGCCGGTTGTGCAGCGCGCCTTTGGTGTCGTCATCGGCGTCGCGCTGGGCACGCTGGTGTGCTGGGTGCCCGACACGCGCATGCTGCTGGCAGGAGTCTGGGGCAGCACCGTGGCCATCTTTCTGTTCTTCCTGTTTTGCTATCCGCCGATCGAAACGGTCGCCGCGCGAATCTCGGCCACCGTCGGTGGAGTCTTCTATGCCGGCCTACTGATCAGCCCCCTTATGATGTTCAAGCTGCGGCAGAGCGGCGATGGGGCGGCGTGGATCTTCATCTGCCTTAGCTCGGCCTGGCTGTCGGATACCGGCGCGTACTTCGCCGGCCGCTTTCTGGGTCCGTTCATCCCCGCCAAGCTGTGGCCGGCCATCAGTCCCAAAAAGACCATGATCGGCGGCGTCGGTGGCATGGCAGGCAGCCTGGTAGCGCTGGCCGTGGCCAAGCTGTGGTATCTGCCCATGCTGTCGTGGCTGGATGTCGTGTGCATCGCCGCGCCGGCCAACCTGCTGGGTCAGCTGGGTGATCTGTGCGAGTCGCTGATCAAGCGCTCCGTTGGTGTCAAAGACTCGGGTGTGCTGCTGCCGGGGCACGGCGGTATGCTCGACCGAATTGATGCGCTGCTGTTGGTGGTGCCGTACGTCTATCTGTATGCCCAGCTGCGCTTCTAAGCTGCGGGTCATCGCAGCGTCGATTTCTTGAAAGGCAAGCGGCCATGGCGCCGATTCCTCAGCTGTCTTCTGTGGGCCGATACAAAGACCTGACCCTGCTGGGTGCAGGTGGCATGGGTGCGGTCTATCGCGCCTACGATCCGTCGCTGGATCGCACCGTGGCCCTGAAGCTGGTGCTGGTGCAGCCAGGACACAGCGGACACAACCCCGATTACTTGATTCGCTTCGAACGCGAGGCCAAGGCCATCGCGCGTCTGTCGCATCCGAACATCGTGCAGGTCTATGACTTCGGACGCGACGAAGCCGGCAATCCGTATTTCGTGATGGAGCTTGTCCAGGGCAAGTCTCTGTCGGCCGTGTCGAAAGAACGCGGCCCGCTGCCGCCGACCGAAGCGCTGGAGCTGATCCGGCAAGCCGCCATTGGCCTGCAAGCGGCGCACGATGTCGGCATCGTCCATCGCGACGTCAAGCCGCACAACATGCTGGTCGATGACAAAGGCGGCGTGAAGCTGGTCGACTTTGGTGTGGCCCGCGTGGCCGGCGGCGTCAGCGAGGGCATGACCGCGACCAACGAAGCACTGGGCACTCTGCACTACATGGCGCCGGAAGTGCTGTCGGGAAAGCCGGTCGATGCGCGCGCCGACATCTATTCGCTGGGCCTGGTCCTGTTTCACCTGCTGACGGGACACCCGCCGTTTCAGTCCGACAGCGCGGTCGGCGTGGCCATGAAGCAGATCAGCGAGCCCTTGCCCGACATCGGCAAGGAAGTGCCCAGCGCATCGGCCGGCCTGCGCGATCTGCTGTCGCGCATGACGCAGAAAGAACGCGAAGCGCGCATCGCCACCTGTGCCGAGGTCGCCAAGCTCGTTGAGAGCGTGCTTGGCAACCTGGATGCCACTGCTCCCAGCGATGTCCCGCTGGCCGTGCGCGAACGGCAGGCGAATCAACGCCGCACACTGATTGTCGCTGCAGGCCTGGGCCTGTTTGCCGCCGTCTTTGTCCCGCTTTCGCTGACGCGCCTGGGCCTGCGCAAAAAGCCCCGCGCTCTGCCCAAGCCACCGCCGCCACCGCCGCCGGATACGCCGCCCCCCGTGGTGCCACCGGCCGCAAAGACCGTCGCTGCGCTTCCCGCAACCGGCCCGGTGCGCATCGCCGTCCTGCGCTTCAAGAACCTGGGCGCCGATCCCAGCTTGAACGTCTTGGTCGAAGGCATCTCGGAACAGGTGACCACCGTGCTAAGTGAGCTGCGCGGTGATACTGCCGACCGCATTCAGCTTCTGGAGCGCAACCAGTTCGACGAACAGAACCTGCCCGAGCTCATGCGCGGCAAAGAGGAATACATGGCCCCCGAGACCGTGGCCCGCATCGGCCGCGTCATGGGGGTCGAGGTCCTGGTGCAAGGCGCCTTCAGCCGCCTGGACGATCAGCTGCGCATCGTCGCTCGCTTTTCGCGCGTCGAAAACGGCGAGATCCTGGACAGCTTGACGCTGACGGCCGCTGCCAAGACCGGCGCGCAGATCTTCGCGCTGCAAGATCGCGTCGCGGCCGAGCTTCGCGATCGCCTGGTCAAGCTGCTGCCCCGCCTGCGCCCCAAGGCCGGCTAGCCGCGGCCAGCAACAACCGATTCTGGACCGAGTACCGGCTTCCTTGCTGGGCTCGCTTCGTCGGTCCGCTGCGATCGGTCGTGACGCAGGGGGGCGGCAGAGCGCATCCAAACCCACATGGATCTAGCCGACCTGTTGGCGCAGCTTCCTTCCCATTTGGCAGAGCGCGCGCATCGCGTCCTGCCATCGCCGCAGACCACCGCACGACCCGAGCCACTGACCCCAGGCGGCGGCTTCGTCCTGTATTGGATGCGGACGGCCGTGCGCGGTCACGAAAATCCGGCGCTGGACACTGCGCTTGCCGCATCGGCGCTGCTGGGGCGGCCGCTGTTCGTCTATCACGCGCTGTCCGAGCGCTATCCGTATGCGTCGGATCGCCATCACCGCTTCATCTTGGAAGGCGCGCGCGATGTACAGGCCGAGCTAGGTCAGCGCAACATCGGCTACGCCTTCCACCTGGAACGCCCCGGCCATCGCGGACCGCACCTGCGCAGCCTGGCCCAGCAAGCCAGCCTGGTCATCACCGAAGACATGCCGTGGGCGCCGCTTTCGCGCTGGACGCAGGATCTGGCGACGGCGCTCGGTCGTTCGCTGCTGGCCGTCGATACGGCCTGCGTGCTGCCGGCTCGACGAATTGGCCGAGCCTGGCTGCGCGCGTTTGCCTTCCGCGCGGCGACTTCTGCGGAACGTCTGCGCCGGGCCGCGCAGCCATGGACCGAGATCACACCCGCCTATCCTGCCTTCGTTCCGCGGCTGCCCTTTGTGCCGCTGCCGCTTTCGCAGATCGATCTGGGCGACGCGATCGCGGCCTGCGAGATCGATCACAGCGTGGGTCCGGTGGCGCACACGCCGGGCGGCAGCCAGGCCGGATATGCGCGCTGGGCGCGCTTCTTGCGCGACGGACTTGCGCGGTATGCACAGCTTCGCGATGACCCGCTGCAGCCCGACGGATCCAGCCGCATGTCGGCGTACCTGCACTACGGCCAGGTGTCGCCACTGCGCATCGCGCGACAGGCCGCCAGCGCTCGTGTTCCCGTCGACAGTCAGGAAAAATTTCTGGATGAACTTCTGACCTGGCGCGAGCTGTCGCATGTGTTCTGCACCTACGAACCCGGGCACGAGACGCTTAAAGCGGTGCCGGACTGGGCGCTAAAGACGCTGCGCGCGCACGAGGGGGATCGACGACCGCTTCTGCCATCGTGGGAACGGCTCTCGCGCGGCGAGACCGGCGAGCCGCTGTGGGACGCGGCCCAGCGATCCCTGCGCATTCACGGCGAGCTACACAACAACCTGCGCATGACCTGGGGCAAGGCTCTTTTGGGCTGGACGCCCAATGCCCAGGCCGCGCTGTCGCTGCTGATCGATCTGAACCACCGCTACGCCCTGGATGGGCGCGATCCGTCGTCGTACGGCGGCATCTTGTGGTGCCTGGGTCAGTTCGACAGGCCGTTTCCGCCGCAGCGGCCGTTCTTGGGCATCGTCCGTCCCCGTTCGCTGCGCGAGCACGCAAAGAAGCTGTCGCCGCTTGCCTATCGCGCGCAGGTCATGCAGCCCGCCGCGGGTCGCGCGCTTAGGGTGGCGATCCTGGGCGACGACTGGGTGGGCTGGGTCTGCGCGCGCACGCTGATCGAGCACTGCCACAGCGCCCAGATCTTCAGCGGCCCGGACAAGCCCGCCGAAGACACCGCGGACGAATCGCAGCCAGCGCCGACATTTGTCGTCCACGACCGACGGCTGATGCCGCATGTTGCGTCCTGGCTGCACGAAGGAGTGATCTCCTTAGCGCCCGCAGAACCAGGCGATTCACCATCGGTGCAGCGCTGCCACGCGATGGGATCGAACGGACGGCTGGCCGATCATCTGCGGCGCGGGCTGGCGATCACGCGCGACGGGCAGCCGCTTGCGTTGGCTCGCCGCGATGGGGTCTGGTGGCACAAGGGCGCGGGGCAAGGCGCAGGGCCCGCGAATCGGGAACACGGCCCGTTTGATGTCGTGCTGGCGACGTCCGCTGTGGGCACCGCATGGCTGCGGCAGGCCGTCGCGTCCCTGGGGCTTGTGGGAACCGCCGTTCTGGGTGGCGATCCATCCCAGGCTGCCGTCGTCGATACGGCCCACGGCCTGGGCTGCTGCCGCGGTCCAGCCCAGCCGGAAGATATTCAAGGGGCCGTGCTGGCCGGCATGGCGCTTTCGGGCCGGGTGCTGGGGCACACAACGCCTGCCGCTCACCCGGTTCCTGCAAATACAGCGTTTTCCCCCTAGATAGGGATGCGCAGATTCCTACAATAATCCTCGCGTAGCTGCACTGGGCTGGAGCGGTCTTGCAGGCCGGGCCAGGGACCAGGCTCCGCGCGTGAGGATGTCATGGAAAATCCGGTTATCGTCCCCGGTACCGTCGAAAACGACCGCTTCGTCATCGAAAGGCTGATCGGCAGCGGCGGCATGAGCTCGGTCTATCGCGCCACCGA
>JAYRFD010001021.1:0-1841 GCA_041908565.1 Polyangia bacterium
CCGCGTACCACCACGACGGAGGCTGACATGTCCGCACCGGATCGCCCGCGTCTTGTGGCCCCCATGCGCTGGGCCTTTTCCGACGCTGATCGGCGACCCTGCAGCCGAGCCCGCAGCGGTCGCTTCATCGTCGCGTTCTGCGTGCTGCTTTCGGGTATTCGCCTGGCCGCGGCGGATCGCGATCCAGGTGCGGCCGATCCACCCGCGCCGACCCAGGCCGCGGATCCGGTCGCCGATCCGGTCAAAACGCGGCCCGCCGATCCGGTCGCCGATCGGGCGCGACCTGCCGATGTTTCTGCAGCCAGCGCCACCGCGCCTGCCGTCGAGACAACGCCTAGCGATTCACCAACCGTGGCAGCCGCCGCCGCGCAGCAGGCCCAGCTTTCCGGACGCGTGCTGCAGCAGGGCAATCGCGATCCGCTGCCGGGTTTGCGCATCACCGCGCTGCGCGATGGCAGCGAGATTCGCAGCACGACAACCGACGACGAAGGTCGCTTCAGCCTGCCCGATCTACCGGCGGGCCAGGTGCTGCTGCGCATCCGCGGATCGCAGATGCGTCCGGCCGAGCTGAAAGAAGATCTGCGCCCCGGATCGCTTTCGGTCGTGTACTACGTCGCGGTCAAGCAAGACCGCTTCGAGACCGTCGTGCGCGCCCAGCCCCCACGGCGCGAGGTCATCGCCACCACGCTGACCAGCGCCGATGTGCGGCGCATCGCCGGCAACCAGAACGATCCGATTCGCGCCGTGCAGAACCTGCCCGGCGTGGCCCGCGCGCCGTTTGGCATCGGGCAGATCATCGTCTGGGGATCGGCGCCATCCGACACGCGGGCCTATGCCGATGGCGTGCTGATCCCGCGCGTGTATCACTTCGGCGGCCTGCGATCGACGATCAGCGCCGAGTTCGTTTCCGAGCTTCAGTTTCGTCCCGGTGGCTACGGCGCCGACTACGGTCGCGGGCTGGGCGGCGTGATCGAAGTGACGACGCGGCCGCCCAAGTCGGATCGCTGGCATGGATCGGTCACGCTGGATCTGATCGATGGCGCGGTCACGGTCGAAGGGCCGATCACCAAGCGCCTGCACGTGGCAGCGGCGGCGCGGCTGTCGTGGATTTCGGTGTTCTTGCCGGTGTTCAACCGCAGCAAGACGCAGCTTTCTCCGTTCTATTGGGACTATCAGCTGGGCCTGCGCTATCAGGCTTCGTCGCGCGACGATCTGGACCTTCTGATCTTCGGAGCCACCAGCGATATCTCGGCCCGCGTTGAAGATCCGGATCCGAATTCGCGCGTCGACATCTACAGCAAGTCGTACTTCGGGCGCGCGCGCTTGCGCTGGACACGCCGCATCAGCCGCGACACCACGCTGTGGCTGATGCCGTCTTTGGGCGGCGATACCTTTACGCTGGACACCGGCGAGCCGGGCCTGGGTGGATCGCCGATTCGACTGAAGGTGCGGCAGCTTGGGTACAACCTGCGCGGCGAGCTGAAACAAAAGGTCCTGACCTCGCCTTCGCTGTCGGTCGACTACGCCGCCGGCTTGGACTTTGAAGGCAGCTATGCGCAGGTCGAAACGCTGGCGCCGCTGGGTCCGGTGGGCGGCGATTCCCAGGGAATTCCCGTCGGTGGCGGCGACACCGTGCGCGATGCGGGACGCAGCGAGTCCGGCTTTCTGGGCGACAGCTTCTTCACCGATGGCTCGGGCGCATCGCTGCGCGAAGTCTTGAACTACAACTTGGTTTCGGCGGCGCCTTATGTGATCAGCAACTTCTGGTTTGCCGATGGCCGCGTGCAGATCTCGCCGCAGCTTCGCGTGTCGTTCGATCGGCTGGAGCTATTGAACGATCG
>JAYRFD010001022.1:0-3749 GCA_041908565.1 Polyangia bacterium
GGGCTTTGACTTCCCGCGCTTGCTCGACGCTCTGCCAGCCTCGCTGATCGAGCTTGGGCTGGCGCGCCTGCCGAGCGCCCGCTTCACGAAGCTTGCGGCGCATCCGCTCGCCAGAAACTTGGAGCGATTGAGCATTCACGATGGCACGCTTGGCAACACCCAGCGCTTCGCGAACTTTCCCCGACTGCGCTCACTTGCGCTGGTCGGGGCCATCGGTGAACTCGACGCTCAGTTGACGGGATCAACGCTGCCGGCGCTGCGCGAGCTAGCTTATTTCAGGGGCAGCGCAGCGAACACGATCTCGCAGATCGCAGCGGTCGCCGAGCGATTCGCGGCACAGCTTGAGCTGCTCGATCTTCGCGGCCTCGATCCCTACAACGGGCTTGGGTCTACCGGGGCTGTCGCAAGTCAGCTACGTCGCGCGACGGGGCGGATGACGGGGGTTGTCGTGCGGCAAGACGCGGCAAGGTCCGCATCGCTGCTGCACCTGGGTCGGCAGCGCGAGTCCGCGTACTGGTCCGAGATCACGCTGTCGCCGGACGGCGTGCCTACGCCAGTCGCAACCCTGCGTTAAGCGTCGAAGCGACACGTCGCCGTGCAGGGGACAGCCGAGCTGCGGTCAGCCATCGCGAGCACTGCCGGCGCGACCGGGGGCTGACTGCCGCTGGCGCAGGGGAAGCGACCCTGGCCCGGGGCAATGGCGGTGGTGGGCGGAAGCTTCTTTGACAAGCGACGACGGTCGCCCGATTTCGGGGCGTGGTGTTTCCGGTCCCACCCAGCGCGCATTCGGCGTCGGCAGTATGCGACCTTCCGCGTCGCCGGTGGGCAGCTGCGCTCGGCCCCTGCCTGCTTCTTTTGACCCTATCCTGTGCGCCTCGCGCCACCTATTCCGACGGGATCTTTCGCCAGGGGGATGTGGCCTTTCGCACTGGGCCGCTCTCTGACGACTGAAGCCGCAGCGGGGCGCGCGGTGCCCGTCCGGCCTTCCGCCATCGGCAGGGCGGCACGCTGATTGTGAATGCCGAGTGTCCGGCCCGCGACAAGGCCCCGCTCGATGTGCTGACCAACCACCTGCTGTTCGGGCTGGGGGCGAAAAAGGAGACCGGCCGCAGGTCCCTTACCCTCGACGAGCGCGAGGCCCTGCACATCTTCCAAGCTGCCCTCGCGCTCTGTGCGTCGCTCCGTCGCGCTCAGCCCGTCCGTCGCAACCTCTAGGGGCAGTGGGCCCCCGCCTCTTCGACGTAGATTGTTACGCACAGGACAGAGCGATTCAGACATCCGCCGCGAACCGTCGCCCGAAACGGTCCGCCGCCAGCAGCCAAACCGGCCAGCCACACCCCAACAAACCAACAAACCATCGACATCGGCACCAGCCTCAACGCAGCCTGGCGAGTAGTCTGCAGGGTTAGGAACACACGGCTGGACCGATGTGAGGGACGAGTCCCTCTCGTCGTCAGGGGATGAGACGATCATCACCCCCAGCTCAGTGGCGACCTGCGCCGCAGTCGCGCCACCGCGTAGCATCTCCAGCCCGCGCTCGCGGTGTGGTGAGGCAGGCCGGGCCATCGGTGCGATGGTGATGTGGCGCCTGAACTGTCGGTGAGGCATGGGCAGGGGCAGCGTTGCGCTGAATCATAGAGGTGGGCAATCTGCACACTTGGTCATGGCTTCAATGCCAGAATGCCAGCCCCGTCCCCCCATCTGGTCCCGCCAAGACGGAGACGGCACCGCACAAGGGAGCCGCGATCGTCAAAGCCCTTCACTATGCTGGCTGTACTTTTCTCGGGGCAAGCGCAGTGCTGCCGGGCTGGCTCCAGTCGTCGAAGTGTCTATTTCTTCATCGACGGTGGGCAGCAGCGTTGAAATGCTTGAGCAGACTTCGATCAGCTCAGCCACAATGACCGGGCTCATGGAGCATGCTCCCATCAGAGTTGCGGAGTTCGTCGGTGCCCTATCGGTGGCCACCGATCTGTCAGTGGGCTGTCCGATGGAATCAGCGCTGCGCGCGAGCCTGATAGCGACACGCCTCGGCACAGAGCTTGGATGCAGCCAGGAAGTCCTGAGCGACGTCTACTATGCGGCTCTCTTACGCCTCCTCGGCTGCACGGGGGCATCGCATGAAGAGGCATGGCGGTTCGGCGGTGGCGATGATGTCGCGCTCCGACGCGCCTTTCTGAAGACCGATCTCGGCGATGTCGGAGCGGTGCTGGGAACCGCAGTCTCGCAGCTTGGCCGCGGAAGTGGAGCGGTCAGCCGCGCCCGTGCAGTCGGACGCTTCCTAAAAAGAGAAGACGGGGGCGCATCCCTTCCCGGCACTCATTGTGTGCAGGCCATCACGCTTGCCCGCGACCTCAAGATGGCTGAGGGAGTCCAGCAGGGGCTCGCCGAGATGTACGAGCGCTTTGATGGTCGCGGACTTCCCGGGCGAGCGAGGGGGACCGAACTGGCCCTCGCTGCGCGACTCATGCACGTCGCGTATGTCGCCGAGATGGAGCGCATCACGAGCGGGGCCGCAGCCGCCGTACGGGTTGTCAAGAAGCGGGCCGGTGGGCAGCTCGATCCCGACCTCGCGGCTCTGTTCATTAAGCGGGCGCCGGATATCTTGGACGGTCTTCAATCCGCCTCGGTGTGGGACACTTTCCTGCTGGCAGAGCCAGCGCCGCATGGGGTCATCGGAGACTCCGCGCTTCCCGACTTCGCGCATGCCTTTGCTTGCTTCGTCGATGTGAAGTCTCCTTATCGATTGGGCCACTCCATCGGCGTTGCCAATCTTGCGGAACAGGCCGCGACCGAGGCCGGGCTTCCGCCTGTGGAGCGGCAACAGCTGCGGCTGGCGGGGCTTCTACATGATCTTGGCATCGTCAGCGTTCCCAATGGCATCTGGGACAAGCGAGGGCCACTAAACCCCGTTGAGTGGGAGCGCGTCCGCCTGCACGCCTACCACTCTGAGCGCGTGATGTCTCTGTCCCCTGCGCTTCGACCGGTCGCGACTTTGGTCGGTCGGCATCACGAGCGCGCCGATGGGAGCGGTTATCATCGGGGGCTCAGTGGAACGCTTGGAATGGCTGCCGCGTTGCTCGCCGGATGCGATGTGTACCAGGCCATGCGCGAAGAACGCGCGCACCGTCCGGCGCTATCCCGAGAGGGCGCAGCCGACGGACTGCGCGAAGAAGTGCGCTGCGGTCGCCTGGATGCGAGCGCCGTGGAGATCGTGCTCAAGGCCGCTGGACATCGGCCGCAACGAAAGCAGCAGAGTAGCGGGCCGGCCGGGCTGTCATCGCGGGAAGTCGAAGTGCTGCGGCTCCTATCGCGTGGGCTGTCGGACAAGGAGATCGCGCAAAAGCTATCGCTGTCTGCGCGAACCGTTCACCATCACGTCGAGCATATCTACGAAAAGACCGGCGTTTCGGGGCGCGCAGCAGCAGCGCTTTATGCTGTTCGCCACGACCTGATCAGCGCGGAGTAGCGCAGCTTCTGAAAAAGGATGCGCTCTCTTCGTCGGCGGGAAACATCAGCTCGATGCGCAGATCGGACACTGTGACTTCGATGGCGGTATCAAAGCGCATCTTCGCCGAGATGGTGCGCACGGTGCGGCCCCCCATCTTCAGGCGCGGACAGACCAGCGGGAGATCGGGAGCGCCATGCGCCTCACTGGTTCGCACGTTCTTTAGATGTGCCCCCGCACGTCGCGCCAGCTCCAGCAGCGTTGGATCGTCCGTGCGCATCGCTTCTCGACGATGATGGGCTAC
>JAYRFD010001023.1:0-5537 GCA_041908565.1 Polyangia bacterium
CTCTTCAAGAAGGTCGAACAGAAGATCCTGATACCAGCTCTCAAGGGTGTCGGCGCTGACGTACGATCCAAGGTCCACCCAGATCACGCGGATGTCCTTGGTCTCTAGCCAGCGCTTGGTCGCCAGGCACAGGCTTGACTTGCCCATCTGCGTCGGCGCACAGACGTGGCTCAGCGAGCCCCCACGCAAGACGGCACGACGGAATTCGCCATCGGCTTCGCGCATGACATACAGCGCGGTCGGTCCCAGCGCGCCCCCGTCGGGCTGAAAGCGGGTGCTGGGGATGACCTCGACGCTGGTGGAGATGCGTTTCATTTCTGTACCAGCTTTCGGTACAGCTCACAAAATGGGATATGTTGCCCGGCGCTACCGCTGATCAGCCCGCCTTTCTTTAGCCGAAATATATCCTCGTTCGTTACATTTGCAGAAAATGATCGGGTCTTTAGAAAATCGAGATATTTTCCCAGCAGTACCTTGTCGGTTATTTCAAAGATATCATCAATAAATGTTGCAAATATCCCCCCCTGACCATGTTCGATTGTTTCTTGCAGCAGTTTCCCCACGCGCAGTCTTCGCACGCGCGCGATCCGGCACAGTTTGGCAACCATGGCCGGGTGATTGCCCAACACAGTACGTATCGTTCGCAGCTCCTCAGGCGCAAGTTCGGCGCGAGTTACTTTGCGTGCCAGGTTGGCCACTTCGTCGTCTTCCAGGGAGCTGACTTCGATCCGTTCGCCGATATTGTTCGGGGAACGATACACACTATCCGTCAATAGACCACCGACCGACGACGTACACAGAATCAGTTTAACGTCATATCCTTTGTGCGAAAATGGTCCGTTGGTAAAGCTGCGAAAGGCAGAAACTAACTGGGTGCCGTCTATTCGGCCATAGATTGAATGGTCGACGTGATCGACCCCGACTAGCAGGCTTTTTCTGCCTTTCTTGCCCCGCGCGCTGGAGCCCGCCGGAACCGATGGCACAGCGTCGATGACAGACCGGAAGGCCGCGCTCATCGCGCGCTTCAGCCCGGCTTCTGGCGAGCCCCCAATCTTGGGGAAGGAACGCAGCGCATCGACCGGCAGCAAGCCCAGCTGGCGATAAAGCTCTGCCGCAATCGACTTGAAGTGATCGTGTACTGTCACACCGTGGCCATCGTTGGCCGTTCTAATATCAACATAATACGCATGATAGCCAAGTCGCTGACTATCATGCAAAGCTTTGATCAAGAGTGATGTCTTGCCAAAATTGGCCGGGCCGTGCAGCTGTACGGCCCGCACGTGCTCGATGGTCGCTAGAACCTCGGCCAGTACCTTCGTCTTGGCATAATCTGGTATCAAATCCGGCAGCTGTGGTGAAGCCGGCGGCGTATAGGTACTGGCAGGCTCTGCCGGTAACAGTTCATTGTCGCTTTGGCTCTGCGTGACAACGCTAGGGATCAGCTCAGCGAACTTGCGGGATATCAGCGACGGCTGATCAAAATAAAGCGCCTGCATCAGCTGTTCGTCATCGCTCACCAGGCGAAACAACAGGTTCTCTTGCTCTTTTCGCTCCATACCCGACGTGATCCGGCCCGCCACTTCTGGGAAATAGTCCAGGCAGAGCGCCTCGAAGTCCGCAGAGGTGGGATGAGTCTGGCCCAGCGCCTCCCGGATAAGCGCGCGGCGACGCTGGGGGTCGGGTAACATCCCTTCACCATATCACCTAGCCCGTCCCACCAGAAGCACGTACATAGCGACGGCAGAACAAAACGTCCCCACGTCCGCGCGCGCGGCAACACGGCAGAATCACACAGGCAGAACCACAGGGGCAGGACGCACAGGCCGTCGTCGGTGCGGTGCCCCTTGCGGAAAAGCGGGTGGCGGTGGTGAAGCCGACAAACCAAGGCGTGCTCGACTGTGCAGCGAGGCGCATCAGTCGTCGCGGGGCTTCCATCGCTGGACGCACGGCCCCGCGTTGCGAAAGCGCGGTGACTGTCGACCGGTCGCCATCCCCCAGCCAGCGGCGGTCGTCGCATCAAGCGGCTTGGCGCAAGCCGTCCCCTGCAAGCTGCTGCCCCGTCACAAGATCGTCTTTAGGAAGCGGTACATGAATTCGACGCCGCGATAGAAGTCGCTGACGCGGATGCGTTCGTCGCGGCCGTGGGCGCGGACGTCGTCGACGTCGCCGAACATGCCGCTTATGCCATAGACCGGGATGCCGGCGCGGCGCAGGTGTTTTCCGTCGCTGGCTCCGGTTGACATGACGGCGGTGACGGTCACGCCCGGCCACAGCGCGCCCGACAGGCTGCGGACGGCCTGGACCAGCTCGGGTCGCAGCGGCGAAAGCGGGCTGGTGACGCCCGGGCTTTCTTGCGTGATCTGCACCTGCGGGTCGGCGACCAGGCGTGCCAGCGCCGCCTTCACGTTGTCCGCCGAGTCGTCGGGCAGCATGCGGCAGTTGACGTTGGCGCGGACGGTCTGCGGCAGTGCATTTTCGGCGTGACCACCGCTGATCATCGTCGGTACGCAGGTCGTGCGCAGAAGCGCGTTGTAATACGGCGAAGCGCCAGACACGCGCGCCGCCACGCCGGCATCGACGGGATCCTGCGACAGTCGACGCATGTCGACGGCAACTGGCTCGTTCAAGACCTGCGCGTACTGGCCAAAGTACATCCGCGTGGTCTCGTTCAAGCGCACCGGAAAGTCGTGACCGCCCACCCGCACCAGCGCCGCCGCCATCCGCACCATGGCATTGTCTTTTTCCGGTAACGAGCTATGCCCGCCCTTGTTGCGCACTTCGAATTGAAAATTAACATACGTCTTTTCGCTGGTCTGAATCTCCATCAAAAGCGGCTTTCCCGACTTCGACGTACCGCCGCCGCCTTCCAGGTTAATGGCATATTCTGCATCGATCAGCTCGCGGCGCTGACGCAGCAGCCAGTCCATGCCGTTGTGGTCGCCGTTTTCCTCGTGTTCAGTCAGAGCGACGATCAGGTCGCGGCGCGGCACGAAGCCTTCGGCCCGCAGGCGGATCAGGTTGGCGACGATATCCGCCACTTCCGACTTCATATCGGCAGTGCCACGGCCATAAAAATATCCGTCTTGTTCGCGGAACTTGAATGGATCAAACGACCAATCGGACGCCAGCGCTTCGACGACATCCAGGTGAGCAAACACCAAGATCGGCTTTTCGCGACCCGAGCCGCGAACTCGAACAATCAGGTTTTGGTTCTGCGGTCGCGGGCCGGCCAGCGTTAGCTCGCGATCGGCAAAGCCGGCTTGGCGCAGGCGTCGCGCCATGGCTTCGGCCGCCTTGGTGCTGCCGACTTGCGCGGTCGTGTTGATCTCGATGACCTCGCGAAACAGGTCGCGGGCCAGGGCCTGGTCCTTCGTGGGCCCTGGGCTGGATGCCGGCTGGGCGACGGCGCTTCCGGCCCAACTGAGCGCGATGCACAGGGCAGGACCGACGGTTGAAAGGGCAGAACGGGTTCGTGGGTGCATGAAGGCTCCTTCTGAACGGGGAAGAAGTGGGTGGGCTTTGGCGGCCGCGCTTCCGACGACGGCGGCACGTCAAGCGAGTCACACGAATCTGTCGAATCTGTCGAGTCCAGCGAGTCCGTCGAATCCAGCGGTTCCGATAAAAGCAAGCGCAGCGCAGGAAGAAAGGCCCCGACCGCTATGCGCCGGCGCGACGGGTCCGACGGTTGACGGACGACGGGCGACGGGTGGGCAAGGCCGACAGGCGATGGTGCGAAAGGTCAATGCGGCCCTCGGCATCGAGGGCGACGCCTTCCTGCAGAAGTCGCGCGCGCTGATCTAGCTCGCAGGCGCCCAACAGATCGCCGGACCGCGGGCTGATCTGGCCGCGGGCGTTGACGACGCGCCACCACGGCACGCTGGGATCCTTCAGCGCCGACAGTGCATAGCCGACTCGCCGAGCCGATCGCGGACGACCGGCCAGCGCCGCCACATCGCCATAGGTCAGCACATACGCCGCAGGAATCTGCCGCACGATGGCGTAGTAGCGCTGGTATTCCGACGGCTCTTCCGTCGGATTCACGGTCGCTGAAGGGGTCGCGAGTTTGGGTCGCTTGGTCGGCGGGCTGGAAGCGGTCGATCGAGCGCTACCAGCAACGGAACGCGCGCCCCCCGCCGAGGAACGGCTGCTGCCAGCGACAGAACGCGCGGCTGCGCGAGGGGACGACGGCCCGCCATCTGCCGCGGCCCGACGAGCCGGTGACGCACGCTTGGCCGAAGGCGCGACTGCGGACGGGCCGGAAGATCTGGATCGGTCGCGAGACATGCCTGTGACTTAGTACAGATTTGAGCGGTTTGATTCCCCAGTTGCTTGCGGATGGGTCGCAGATTGGCTGGGGATTTGTGGCCGATTGGCTGTCGTTTGCCGCTTAGATCCTCTTGTACGACTTTCGCGGCCGGCGATACCATCCGCGGCCATGACGCGGTCGTTGTTGCTTGGATTCTTGGTTGTTTCGTCGGTGGCATGTTCCTCCGGAGGCGCTCCGAACGGCCCCCCGGGAACCATGCGCGACCTGGCTGGCACCGAAGGCCCCGACCTGTCCGGCGGCAACGTCGATCTGAGCGGAGTCGATCTGCCCCCCAGCGAAGACATGGCCGGCAGCACGATCAGCGACGCCGACTGCTTCACCGAATGGCCGCGCCTGCCCGGCTGCCCCGCCCCGCAGATCACCGAAGCCTACCTGGGCAACAACTGCGTCGGCACCACCGGCGTCTTCGTCCTGGGTCGCTACTTTCAGTCGGGAAACAAGTTCGAAACGAAGAACGGCTTTATGCCCTTTGGCCCCTTTGCCGTGCCGGCTCGCCTGAACCGCGACACATGGAACTGGCTGTCGCCGCGCATGGTGTGCATTACGACCTCGGCCGATCCCGCCATGTGGACTGGCTTCGAGATGCAGCTAAAGAACCCCGACGGTCAGCTATCGAACGTCGTCAACGTCGTCAATCGCCTGGGCGCCACGCCGATCTTGCCGTCGTCGGGAAGCACCAACCCCTTTGACGCCAACGCCTGCCTGGACCCCGCGCTGAGCCAGACCGATGCCAAGGCGCGCATCGTTGCCCCGGCCTCGACGGTGACGCTGGGCACGGTGACCGTCAGCAAGCGATCGCGATCCTGCAACTCGCTAAGCGGCTGCGGCGCCTGGGGACCGACGACTGCTGATTCGACCGCCAGCTTGGGCCTGAAGGTCGCCGGCAGCAACGTCAACGCCACGCTGGGCACCGCGGACTGCGGCGCCGTCGGCAGCGGCTTGATCACGACCAATGTCTGCGGATCCGGCGGCACCGCCGGCAGCTTGGAAGCGCACGTGTCCAGCACCTGCACCATGCTGTGGCAGCGCAAGTTCTCGACCGTTGGCACCGACGGGAACTACACGCAGACCGACTGGGGCGCGGTGGTGAAGTACTGACGAATTCGTCCCGCCCCGCGCAGCCTTGCTTGCTTCCCAATCGCTACGAGCTTCGGCCCAGTCTGTGTCGTCCCCCAACCCCAGCCCCGACGGAGAATCGCCCCTGAACCAG
>JAYRFD010001024.1:0-6159 GCA_041908565.1 Polyangia bacterium
CGCGCATTCAAGCCATCCTGGATCAGCGCATGGCCGCCCTGGCAGGTCGCCGCGAGATCGAGTTTGTCAGCGAGCTAGCGAGCGAACTACCGACCATCGTCATCGCTGAGATCATGGGTATTCCGACCGCTGATCGCCTTCGCTTTGCGCAGTACGTGACACCGATTCTGCATTTCTTCAGCGTGGCTGCGCCGCCGCCAGAGATCGCAGTGGCCGCTCGCCAGGCCATGATCGACATGGCCGAATACCTGCGTCAGATCATCAGCCAGCGACGAGAAAATCCGCAAGCGGATGTGATCAGCGCGCTGCTTACCGCAGAGTTTGAAGGGCAGAAGCTGGAAGAAGACGACGTCATCGCCGACTGCATCATGCTGATCAATGCCGGTCATGAGACGACGCGCAACCTCTTGGCTACGGGCACGTGGATGCTGCTGTCACATCGCGACCAGCTGGTTCGTCTACTGGCTGAGCCCAGCTTGGTGCCGAGTGCCATTGAAGAGATCTTGCGCCACCAGTCACCGGTGCAGCGCACCTCGCGCATGGTGCGCGAAGCGTGCGAGTACGGCGGTCAAAGCTTCGCCCCGGGACAGCTGGTCTGGGTGCTGCTTGGCGCCGCCAATCGCGACCGGCGCAGTTCGCCGAGCCCGACCGCTTCGACATCGCTCGGCAGCCGAACCGCCACCTCGCGTTTGCCAGTGGCCCGCACTTCTGCGAGGGCGCGCCGCTGGCTCGGCTTGAAGGAGAAGTTGCCTTCACTGCGCTGCTGAGCTGGCTGCCCAACATGCAGCTCTGCGACTCGGAACCCGACTGGCAGACCTCGGTGTCGGCCGTTCGCGCTCTGCGCACTCTGCGCGTGCGTCTGTAGCCACGCACTGGATCGTCCCGGTGGGGGACAAGCCAGTCAAGCGCGCTGTCGCGCCGGTTGCGGCAGCCGACGATCCGCTGCACATGCACAGACCGCGCCTGGACCCGCAAGCGAGCACGGGCAGCGGTGCTCTGGCGACGCGCACACCGCGTAGCTGCGGCAGTGGCGTCCAGCCCCTTCGAGCCCGCGCGGCTACGGCTTGCCGCGCTGCAGGACTTGGTCGACCCAGGCCAGTGCCTCGGCTTCGGTCGCAAACATGCGAGCGCGCGGGTCCGATCCCGTGACGCGCATCATGAAGTTGACCAAGGTCTTCAGCACCGCGCTGGTCACCAGGATGGCGCAGCAGGGATAGCTGCCACCGGCGGTCATGGTCTTGCGCGCTTCGGGCGTGTACTCGGTGCCTTTGGCGATCTTGCAGAAGATCGGCCAGCCGGCATGCGGGCCGCTTGTGGCGACATCATCGACCAGGACCTGCGCCTGGGCTCCTGTGACGACGCCATTGGCCTGCACCAACAGCAGCTTGTTCCCCGCCGGCGTCCGTGACTCTGAGATATCCAAGGGCATGTGCGTTTCCTTGCTGCGTCGCGTTGATCTGCCGTCAGCGCGGCCGCGCCGTGATTCGCATTAGAGCATCGGCCAGTGTTGGCAGGGTCCGCAGCGCTAGCTCCTGCGGAAGCTGAGCCAGTGACTTGGCTGTTTCGTGGCTGAGCCCAGTGAAGATGCAGTCAGAGCCCAGCAGTCGGACGCTGGCGGCCAAGCGCAGCAGCGACTGAGCGGTGGCCAGATCCACGCGGCCTACTCCCGTCAGATCGACAAGCGCGATCTTGGCGCGCTCCTGCATGATGCGCTGCAGCAGGGCTTCGGCCATCAGCCGGGATCGATCGACATCGAGCACCCCGATGATTGGCATCAGCACCACCTGCGGCCAGACCAGCGTGATGGGAGCAGCCAGGGCGACTAGCTGCCGCTGGCTTTCCTGTAACTGCTGCGCCTGTTCCGTCAGAGCCGCTAGCTGCGCATCCTGGTTTGCCTTCGCGACGGCCAGGTCATTCAGCAGGGTGTTGAAGCCAATCTCGACGCTCTGGAAAATATCCTCTTCGTCCTCGGCCACGCTCAGCTGGTAATCGAAGTTGCCGCAGCACGCGCTGGCCAAGGCCGCCAAGATTCGTTCGATGCGCTGATCAGAGATCGACATGGACCAAGAGATCAGAAATGGCGCCTAAACATAACATCGTAGGCTGTGTTTGGACAACGCTCTTCCGTCGAGCCAGCGAGCCAGCGAGCCCGCGCACCTGCGCACCTGCGCTTCAGGGGGGCAGATAGGGCAGTCGGTCCCACCGTGCACGCCCAAGTACATGGTCTGAGTGCGTGGGCTGCCACGAGCGCGGTATCCTGAGCCGTTCATTTGGCAGCGCGCGCGGTGGGGGCAGCATGAGCGCATCTGGATATCGGGCCTCGTTGAAGATGGGACCGCACGAAGCGGGCATTCGCGACGACGTGCTTTACACACGCTTCGATGGCGATTTTTCGTACGAGCACGCCAAGGATCTAATGACCTTCGTGGGCGAGCAGTTCGGCACCTCGCCGTACTACGCGGTCTGCGATATTCGTCGGCAGGGGGCGACGTCGGCCGATGCACGTCGCTTGCTGGTCGAATGGACGCGCAGCCGTCAGCTACGCGCTGCGGCGATGATCGGCGGCAACGCCGTCGCGCGCGCCATGACACGGCTGGTGTCCTCTGCGATCCGCGTCTTCAACAAGCAAGCGATCCTGGTTTTCTTCGTCGACAGCGAAGCCGCGGGCGATGCCTGGATCGCGCAGCAGAAGCAGATCGACCAAGGGAAAGCGCGCGACGCGTAACGCGCCGGACGTGCCTGGCTGCGGCGTGCCCGCGCGGGTTGCATAAGTGCCGTTTATGCCCCCCATAGAGTGACTTTTGCGCGCGTCTGACGAGATCCCAGATAGGTTTTTCTGGGGGAATCATGTCGTCGCAGATGCAACAGCCAAGCCCCGGCGGCTTGGGCAGCCTGTGGGATCTCGGCAGCAGCCTACTGCAAGGCGTGGGCAGCAGCCTGGCGTCCGTCTCCTCGCAAACCTCGGGCAAGTCTGGAAGCGCTGGCGCAGGTGCCACGCCAGGCGACAGCGGCAAGAACAGTCACCCTAAGACCGGCAGCGGCGGCGGTCAGGGCAAAAAGAGCGGCGGCGGATCGCACGCGACGGCGCTTGACCCGCATGCTGGGCATGATGAAGGGGACAGCGTGGCGGCGGGCGGCGGGCGCGATCCGCAGCAGAATGCGTCGGCGCTCGATTCGTTTCTGGGGTTTGTCTCGTCGGCGTACACGGCGATGACATCGGGCGGTCCTGCTGCAACGGGTGGCGCAGGTCCGGCACAAGGGGCCGGCAAGAGCCCCGCGCCCGTCGCGCAGCCAGCCACAACCCCCGCGGCCAGCCCCCCGGCGGCGCTGGGCTTCGACCTGCCGCTTCTGGGTCATGTCGAGCTACCGCCGATCGTTGGGCAGGTCATCGATCGCGTGCAGAAGACGCTGGCCGATCCAGAGTTTCAAGCCGAAGTACAGGCGCGCGTCGAGCAGGCGAAGGAGGAGAACGACAAGAAGAACGAAGCCGCCAAGCAGATCGCCGCCAACATGTTCGCCGAGGTCGGCTCGGTCAACGCCAACGAGTACGGAATGCTGAACCACATGATCGGCATGGACGCCGACATGCTGGCGCGCGTCAAAGATCAGTGGAAGACGCTGTATCCCGACGAGGACAACTTCGACGACTTCGTCCGCGGCCAGATCACAAGCTTTTCCGATGGCGCCGAATATGTGGCCGAGATGGAGGCCGCCTTGTCGGGCGACCCGGGGCGCGCGGCCGCCTATTCGCTGAAGCGGGCCATGGCCGGGGCGGGCACCGACGTGGCGGTCATTGAAAAGACGCTGGGCTCGCTGCCCGACGAACAGCGCAAGAAGGCGATTGAGACCTTCAATAGCGAACTAGGCGATGGCGATTCGCTGGACGAGTGGCTGGATGCGGATATCGACGGCGAAGACTATCAACGAATGTTTGCCTTGATGAACGGCGACAAAGCCGGTGAACGCGCGGTTCGTCTGCAGTACGCGGAAGCTGGGCACTGGTTTAGTTCAGATTCTGAAGATCAGCAAGCACAAGAGAACATCATCAAAGAATGCCAAAATGACGACGAACGTGAATCGATGCTTCGGCGTATGGGGGTCGTCAAAGATGGCGAATATGTCGATGAAGCGATCTATCAAAAACAGGCCGAAGATCTGACCAAGGTTGTGGCGGCCAACGGCCTGCCTACGTTTCTGAAGGACTTTATTGGCGATCAAGCGTTTGCGGAATACAATCAAAGTGCCAAGAAATTTGCGGTGAATGTCCTGGAAGAATCAGGCGATGCTGCGACCAAAGAATATGTTGCTCACCTAAAAGAATCTGAACACCCGGTCTTTGATATTCGAAATGGACAAGGGTACGGGGTAACCGGAAATACGCTGGATCACGATGTCCTGGCTGGTCTGGCGCAAGGCGATGAAGCCGCTGCCTCGGCTGCCATGGTCGAACGAGCGCGGCAAGACGGCGATCCCGGCGCGTTTGGCGATGCGCTGTCGGCGCTGGCCCCGAACTGGACCGAATATTCCAAGCTAAGCGACAAGGAGAAGAAGAAAAAAGACACTTCATTTAAGGATAAAATCGGAAAAGTTCATCAATATTACAAAGATCGATACGGCGGCGGAAATGAAGATGCGTACAGCCAGGCCATGAACGAAGTGGCTGGCGTTTCTGAATCTGATACAGATAAGGAAAAGGAAAAAAATAAAGAGCTAGAACGACTCAAGCAGCTAGATGAAAGCGGTCGAATGAATCGCACATTCCAGGCTTTTTATTCGATGGATGGGTTCGGTACACACGATAATCTGTTGCAGGATGCGTTTGCCGGCACTTCGACTGCGGAAGCTCAATCTATTAATTCTGGATATGGAAAAGTCGCCGAGACATACACCGATGACCCGGATCGAACTCTGCTGGGTGATATTGTTGATGATACCTCTGGTGATCTAAGAAATGACGTTGCATTGAATGCCATATACGGTGATAATGCAACCGGTGTTGAGAATCAGTTGGCGAAGGCCAAAGAGAATCGCCGCTATGACCAGTCTGGTGCGCTAAATGGGATTATTAATTTGTTTTCGCGTCAAGACGATGTCCTGGAAAAGCGCGATAATCAATTAACCGCGCTAGAAGCCAAGTACAAGGCCGCCGGCAGCGACGCAGAAAAACAGGCTCTGGCCCAGCAGATCGACGATGTCATTGACAATCAAGGCGTCGACCGCAAGGGGCTGCGCAAGGATCGCGACGAGATCACCGACAAGGCCAGCACCGTCGCAGCGACCGTCACCACTCTGGCGACCTTGGGGCTGGGGGGCGTGGTGTCGGCTGGGCTGGCCGGCCTGTCGAAGATCGCAACCAAGGGACTGATGAAGGGCGAAGCGTACAGCGATAGCGAAGCTGGCATGGACCTGTTCACGACGGCTGTGCAGATGGGGACGGCGAGTCTGGGCGACAGTATGGGCAAATCGGCGCTTGGCAAGTTCGCTGGCTTTGCCGACAAGTCAAAGGTGAACGAGGCGCTGGTCAAGGGACTTCCGGGTCAGCTATTGGGCTTTGTCGGAAACGGCGTGGTCGGAACGGCGGCCAGCGGGTACGCGCAAAAAGGCATCGACTACGACGGCAGCGGGTACTGGTCGGGGGTCGCGAATGCCGGTCTGGGAACGGTGATGAACTTCGCCGGCAACCTGATGGGCACGGGCATTGGATCCCACTTTGGCTTGGACAAGGCGTGGACCGGCGGGCTGTCGAACACCATGGGCTCGGCGATGCAGAACGTGCCCAACTACAACCGGGGCAATGCCTGGGGCGTCTTCGATCTGGCGACCGGCCTGATCGGCGATGCCGCCAACGGGTACTTGGGCGGCCGGCATGACATGGCACAGGATGCCCGGGACGAAGTCGCGAAACAGAAGGCCAACCAAGGCTCGTCCGCCGATGCAACCAAGACGCTGGTGGATATGCCGGCGGTGGATGGGTCGAAGACGCTGGTGGACATGCCGGCGGTGGATGGGTCGAAGACGCCGGTGGATGTGCCAGCGGTGGATGGGTCGAAGACGCTGGTGGACATGCCAGCGGTGGATGGGTCGAAGACGCTGGTGGACATGCCGGCGGTGGATGGGTCGAAGACGCTGGTGGACATGCCAGCGGTGGATGGGTCGAAG
>JAYRFD010001025.1:0-2236 GCA_041908565.1 Polyangia bacterium
CAGCTAACGCTCAAGCCGGGTCCTGCGCACACATTCCCTAAAGCCAAGGGCTCGTGATGAAGCAGCGTCGATAACGACCCGCGGGGGTGCATGGCCAGGGCGGGCAGCGATTCCTGCCAGCCGGGGGGACAGCGCTCGGGAGCGATCTCGGACAGCGGGGCCAAGACGAAGCGGCGCTCGTGCAGACGGGGGTGAGGCAAGACCAGATCGCCGCTGCAGATGCACAGGTCGCCAAAGAACAGCAGGTCGATGTCCAGCGTCCGCGGTCCCCAGTGCACGCTGCGCGTCCGCCCGGCCGCCGCTTCGATCTGCTGGCAGCGCAGCAGAAACGCGTGCGCGGAAAGCGCTGTATCCAGGCTGGCCACCAGGTTGAAAAACGGCCCTTGGTCGGCCGGACCGCCGACGGGCTCTGTCTCGAAGACCTGCGAGACGGCCACCAGCGGACCCAGGTGCCGTAGCGCGAAGTCCAGGTTGCTGGCCCGCGGTCCCAGGTTGCTGCCCAAGGCCACAATGGCCCGCACGACGGACGACATACGCCGTTCCTAACACGTCTGGCCGTCCCGACGCACGCCATTGCCGCAGCGCGTCAAAGTCATTGATCGCTTTGGCCCAACGCGTCACACTGCCGGCCTCATGAGTGCCAAAGCCAGCTCGCGAAAGAAGAAATCGTCCCACGGCTCCGATCGTTCCAACACACGGGGCGCCGTCGCCAAGGCGGCCGCCGTGGCCGCGCAGATCGCTGTCGATCCGGCTGTTGAGCCTGCTGTGCCGGTCGCTGATCCTTCTGTCGAAGGCGCAGACCCATCAACAGAAGAAGCTACCGTCGCTGTGCATGAAACGCCGCCGGCCTCTCTGCTGGCGCAGGTGGCGCAGGAAGCGGCCGTCGTCGAGCCTGCCGTGGCCATTGCAGCAGAGGAACCAGCCGCAGCCGCAGAGCCCCTTGTGAGCGTCGAACCTGCACTTGACGCAGCAGCGGTAGCAGACGCGGGCAGCGGGTCGGTCCTAAGCGCGCATCCCTCGGCCAGCCCAAAGCACACAGAGGCGGCAGACGCCCCGCTGACCGTCTTTGGCAACGCCGGCCTGGCCAGTCCCGTCGAGGCATCGGGGGCGCAGGCCTTGCAGTCGATTCGTCGGGCCTTGCCATCGCGCGAACAGGCCGCTGCGGCCCTGCGCTTTGTCACACTGCGGCAAAGTCTGCTGTCCGCCCTGGATCTGCTGCTGCCCACGCAGGGCGCGATCCTGGATGTCGGCTGTGGCGCCGGGCTGCTTTCGGCCTATTTCACGCAGACCGCCCCGACGCGAGCCATCACCGGCATCGACAGCCAACCGACGCAGATCCAGCGGGCCGAGCGGCTGGCCCGCGACCTGGGCCTGACGCAGAACCGTTACATCGTCGGCGATGCCCGCACCGTCGATCTGCCCACTGGCTTTGCCGCCATCTATGCCGTGGACGCGCTGCACCGTCTGCCACCGCACGCGCAAGAAGACCTGCTGGCACGCTTGGTTTCACTGCTGCAGCCGGGCGGCAGCCTGATCATCACAGAACGGACGACGGACTCTCTGCTGGGCGCGCGGCTGACCGAGCTTGTCGATCGCACTCTGCAAAAGACCGTCGGCAGTGTGCTGGGCGATCGCAGCCTGCAGACGGCTCCCCTGCCCTCGTTCCATCGCCAACCGAATGACTGGCTGGTCCTGCTGCGCCGCCTGGGCCTGCGAGCCCGCGCCGGTCTGCTGCCCGATCTGCTGCAGCCCCACGTGCTTTTGACCGCGAGTTTGGCCTAAAGCACGATGCCGGCGACGCGGCAGTTGTCGCGGTGGTGATCGAGCATGTCGGGGTTGTCGCGCGCGCGCGGCAATGCCAAGGCCAAGGCAGCCGCAGGCGAGGCGTTTTTGGACGCAGCCAGGTCGGCCAGCGCATCCAGATACGCCAGATCGGCCCGCGCGATCGAAGCCGCCTGGTTCGGTCGCAGCGGCGGGCCATGCCCGGGCAGGATGCAGTCCACCTGATCGATCAGGCGCAGCAGGCGACGCAGCGTGGCGCGATAGGCAGCCAGGTCGGCGACAAATGGGATCTCGCACGGCGATAGGTAGTCGCCGACCAACAGCAGCCCCTGTTCCACCGCCCACAGGCCCAGCCCGTCGGGGCTGTGCCCCGGCAGCAGCAGCGACCGCAGCACGGTTGAGCCGACCGACAGGCTTTGATCTTCGCCCAGGCTGCGCACCCGATCGGGCGGAG
>JAYRFD010001026.1:0-5033 GCA_041908565.1 Polyangia bacterium
GGGCGATCAGCGCCCGGACGATCTCAACGGACGAGGTCTGTCGTCGAGCCAGTGCCTCTTTCAGCGCACAAGCATCCATCTCATGTAGCTGCATAACTGCCCAGCCTACAGGCCTGCTTTGGGGCGGACAACAGGTGTGTGCAGGGCCTGGCGGGGACTGACTTCTGGGCTGCGCACGAAGCGCTCGGTCCTCGCTGGGTCGCTTTGCGCTTCCCGAACAGCCTCGAACAGCGCCGTATTGAGAAGTTTTGTTGACAATGATCCAGAGGTCGCGTAGGAGTGTCGGGCTTACTCTTACCGAGTCGCACAATGGAGACACGCAAAATGGCAATCACGAAAGCAAACATCCACACCAAATTCCTGACGAAGTCCCTGCTTGCAATGTCCGCAATGGCTCTTTCTGCCGTCGGCTGCGGTGGTCTTGAGCCCGATTCTTTGTGGGCGGTCTCGCGACTGGACTCGGCCCGTCCGGCTAGCTGCTATGCCGGCGGCATGCTGCCTAACCCCGATCGCATGACGACGGTGACGGGCGTGCAGAAGAACATCGGTCCCTGGGAGATTTACCAGGGCTCGAACAACAAGTTCTTCCTGATGATGGGCGACGGCGCGACGGTGTACGAAGGCACCAAGACCGACGCCTATCGCTTTGAGTGGACGACGCAGACCACGGCGAAGGAAACCTTCCCGGTCAAGCGCTCGACGACGGACACCTATACCAACGTCGTCAGCTTCAAGATGGAAGGCGAGACGATCGACGGCAAGTGGGAAGTCCGTGAGACCCACACCTGCTCGGGCGAGTGCATGGACGTGACGCCGAACTGCAGCCTGGAGCACAAGGTCACGGGCCGCCGCATCGAGCGTCAGAAGTACCAGACGTACACCGCCGGCACCCCGTAGTCCTGCCTCAGACTGTCCGACCGCCCCCGGCGCGAAGCATTTTCTCGTCGCCGTTCCCCGCCCACCGGCTGTTCCTCTTTGCTCGTTCGCGAGCCCTTTTTCCCCACTCTTTGCCTGGAACAACAACGCCCCCGTCGACACATGCTGCTTGACGGAGGACTCGCTTGTGCTCCGGACTAGCGGCTGTTCACCGACGCACGGCCCAGCGTGGTCGGGGGGTGGCGGACTACTTCGCGTGGGTTGCAGCCAGGTCCAGGATCTTGGGGTCCACGGCGGCTCCACCGACGTAGCGATGCAACCAGTCCAGGACCACGCCATACCAAAAGCGCGAGTTGGTCGGGCGCAGCACCCAGTGGTTTTCGTCGGGAAAGATCACCATGCGCGACGGCACTTTCCGAACCTGTAGAGCCGTAAACAGCTGCATGCCCTGGCTGACCGGCACGCGATAGTCCCGTTCATTGCTGATCACCAGCATCGGCGTCTTGTAGTGTTCGGCTCGACGCGACGGGCTGAAGCGATCGTACTGGTCGGTGGTCCAGGGGTCGCCTTGGAATTCCCAGCGCGGGAACCACATCTCTTCGGTCTCGCCATACATCGATCGCAGGTCATAGACGCCGGCGTGGCTGACCAGGGCAGCGAAGCGGTCGGTCTGCGTGCCGATCCAGTTGACCATGTAGCCGCCGTACGACGCGCCCAGCGCTGCGACCCGCTTGGCATCGACATAGGGCTGCGCCACCAGCTGATCGACCAAGCGCATGATGTCGTCATAGGCCTTGCCGCCCCAGTCCGTCGACACTTGGTCGACGAAGCGCTGGCCGAAGCCTTCCGATCCGCGCGGGTTCGGCATCATCACGACATAGCCGGCTCCGGCGAAGACTTGCGCATTCCAGCGCCACTGCCAGAAGTCTTCCCAGGCCCCCTGCGGGCCACCATGGATCAGCACGGCCGCGGGGTAGCGACGACCGGGCGTGAAGTCGGGGGGCAGAACGACGTGGGCTTGCAGACGCAGGCCGTCTTGGCTCTGCGCGAAAAGCTCGCTGGCCTTGCCCATCTTCAGGTTCTTTAGCGTCGGCGCATTCACTTGCGTCAAGGCTCGCGGGTTGCCTGCACGTCGTGCTCCCCCGTCGATCGGCAGGGCGAAGACCTCGGCGGGAGATCCCAGAGTCGAGCGCAAGAACAGCACATCCAGACCGCGCGCGCTGCGCAGGATCTGCAGGTCGTGCGTGTCGCCTTGGTCCAGCTGCCACGGTGCCGTCTGGCCACTTAGATCGCAGGCGAAGATGGCGCCATACCCCGCCCGCGGAGCCGTGAAGATCAGGTGCTGACTGTCCGGCGTCCAGGCCAGCTCACCGATGGTCGAATCGAAGCTCGATGTCAGCGCGCGCTGCTGCCCGGACTTGCGATCGAAAAGAACGATCTCGAAGCGGTCGGCTTCAAAGGTTGGGCGGCGCTGTGCCAGATACGCGACGTAGCGTCCGTCGGGTGAATAGCGCGGCGCGACATCGGTGGCCTGGTTCTGCACCGTGATGTTGCGCGGCGATCCCACCGGCTTGCCGTCGGCGTCCAGCGCCTGCATGAACACGTCGTTGTTGGTCGATAGGGCCAGCGCCTGGTCGCGATTCTGCACATACGCCAGCTCGCGCCCGTCGGGAGACACCACAAACGGCTGCGCCCCGGCCCGCGCCACGGCCGGTGCGTCGTGGTCGCCTGGCGTCAGATCGACGGCCGGCGGCAGCGCTTCGTCGAAGCCGGGCACCGCGACGCGGAACAGGTGGCTGCGCTTGCCGTCCCACCAGCTATCCCAGTGGCGATAGAACAAGCGGTCCATCATGCGCACGCGCATGTGGTTGTCGTCGGCCACATCGGCGCGCTTCTTGTTGCACTCTTCGGCCTTGGCAGCGGGGTAGGGCGGGCAGGCGGCGTATACGCGACTTCCCACGACCAGTCCGCGTCCGTCGGGCATCCACGTCAGCGACTGCGCCCCCGCCGGAAAGGACGAGATCCGACGCGCTTCGCCGCCGCTGGCCGCCATGACATAGACCTGGGCGTGTTCTCCGTCGCGCGTGCTCAAGAAGGCCAGCAAGCGTCCGTCGGGCGACAGCCGCGGCGAATAGTCCTGGCCTTCCTGCTTGGGACCCCGTTCAGGAAATGTCAGGCGCTGCGCGGGTCCCAAAAGCGGACTGCCCACCGAATCGCTGCTGCTCGGCTGCAGCGTCTGAACGTACAGCGCGCTTTGCCAGCGGTTCAGATCGATGCGCGACCGGCTGGCCGCGAAGTACAGCATCTGACCATTGGGGCTTAGCTGCGCATCCGACACCTTCTGCAAGGTCGCCAGATCAGGAATGCCAAGCGCGTGCGGAGCATCGGCCACAGCGACGGAAGGGGCAGAACACAGCAAAGTTAGGACAAGGGGCGATCGAAGCGGGGATCGGGCAGCGTTTCTCATCAGCGGGCACCTAAGGTTCACGTTCGAAAGGACAAGGGAAGGACAAGGGAGAGAAGAAAGAACAGGACATGCCTACGGCTTGTTCCCGTCGGTCGTGTCCAAATAGGCAGGCTAAAAGACCGGGTCGTCTGGCGGACCTTCTGGGCCCCCGACAAAGTCCTGCTGCGGCACCGGTTCCAGCACCAGGCTGGGCACCGTGCGGGCACCTTCGACGCAGCGTGGGCCAACGAAGCGCTCGACGATGCGGTAGTGCGAAAGAAGCTCTGGCCAGTCGTGCCAGGTCGCTTCGACTTTGTCGTCCATCACGATGCGCGAAAAGCGCTGCTGCACGATCGCGGCCTGCAGCCCGCGCACGGGGCCAGCGACGGTATCGCGCACATCCCAGACGCCCATGCGGTGCAGGAAGGTCTTCTTTCCAGCCAGGTGGGCATAAAAGGGATGGAAAGGAATCAGCACATCGCCCGGCGTGCTGCGCAGCTTTTCGATGACGGCAGCGCCCGCCGCTCGGTCGCTGTCCGTCGGGACGTGGGCACGCGGCTGCAGAGCGCGCATGCGCGGATACAGGCTGGCGGCCAGAAGCGCCCAGACCAAGGTCTGACGCAGGGCGCGACCTCGGCGGCTGCTCTGCGTTTGGGCGCGCGGCTCGTCGCTGCGGTGCAGCAATCGGCCGGCCGCGACGGCCATCGCCAACGATGGAAAAAAGATCCCCGGAATGTAGGCGTTGACGTGGGCCCACTGCGTGCCGAAGCCGATCATCGACGTCAGCAGCCCACCCATGGCTAGCCACGACAGGAACAGCAGACCATTTGCAGACGGAGTGACCTGCAGCGGGATCGGCTGACTGTCGCTTGAAAGGGCATCAAGTTCTGGACGCCCCGCGTCGGTTGTCCGTCGCAGCCCGAACGAAAGCACAGCCCACGGCACCAGCGCAGCCCCTGCGCCCAGCAGACCCAGAAGGACGCGCGGTGTTTCGATATACGCGCGATGGCTGTGGAACGGATGGCTTTGGTGCAGACGGAAGATATAGGTCCAGAACCAGCCTCCCGATGCGCGGTTGCTGGCCCACAGGCACAGCGCAAACAGGCCGCAGCCGGCCACCGCCAAGGTCAGCACCGAAGGCCGCCGCGACGGCAAAAGGCCCACGCCCACAAATGCGATCAGCGGAGCCGCCGTCTGCTTGGCGAAAAACGCCGCCACCAGCAGCACGGCGGCCATCACCATGTCGGCGTGGCGACCGCGTGCATAAAAGGCCACCGCCGCTCCGAGCACCGTCAGGAATAGCTGCAAGGAATCGCTGCGCGCCAGATCGTAGAAGCCGCCGGTTTCCGCAAAGCAAGCGACCGGCAGCGCAAGAGCAATGGCCGCGGCCAGCCACGATCCGCCTTCGAGACTCGCCCACCATGTCTCGACTGCCAGCGCTCCGACAAACGATGCCAGCGATACCGATCGTCCCAGGCCGTATCCGACATCGCCCAGCACATGCCCCAGGCCGACCACCACCAAGGGATAAAGCGGCGTGTACAGGTGTGGCACAAAGTCCACCGACGGAGGCGCATAGATTGGCTGCCCTTGGAACAGGCGCAGCGCATGGCACAGCATCCCCGACTCCATCCATTCCAGGTCGTAGGGAAAGCGGATGCGGTGCGCGAAGATCAAGCCATAGTTTGCGACCGCCCACAGCGCCAAAATA
>JAYRFD010001027.1:0-4033 GCA_041908565.1 Polyangia bacterium
CAAGCCTTTGACCTGGGTCACATCGGTGATGTCGACGCCCGGCGTGAACGTGAATTCTTGGCTTTCAACCCGGCGCAGCGACGGAACATCCGATCGCCCAAGCCCGCGATAGTACAGGTCGGCCGTGCCCGCATGACGCGCCAGCAAGGCCACCGACGCCGTCGGTTCGCGAGCCAAAAGCGACCGCAGCGATTCGCCCAAGAAGGCAACGGCCTCGCCGATCTCGCCAAAGGAAAAGGCCTGCACGGCAGCCCCGTGTCGCACGGCCTGCTGCTGCACGTCGACGTTGGCGGCGCTGGCCAGGGGCCCCAGCACCTCCCGCGCAAGCTCCATGACCTCGATCGTCGATCGATACAGGATGCGCAGGCGCTGCACGCGGACTTCTGGCAGGCCGACGATGCGCAGAAGATCGTCCCAGCCGGTAAAGCCGTTGTCGAAGATCAGGCGCTGCACGACATCGCCGGCCATCGTGATCGACTTGGCATGGGCTCGCTTGGAGTCCGATGGCTTATTCGATCCGCGTCCGCTGGGACGGTCCTCGCCAGTGGTCGGCTCGTCGCTGCTGACGCAGTCGATCAGCACCTTGACGTCGCAGGCCGACAGGTCCTGCACTTCGTCGATGACCAGGTGTTCGTAGCGCACAAAGCCCTTGCCGCTGCCGTGGGCCAGGCCACCCCACTTGATCTGCAGCAGGCGCAGAAGCAGCGCTGGGTCTTCGGGATCCAGCGCGCCAGCGACGCTGTCTTCATCCAGCGGTCGTCCATCGACGGGACGGAAGCGTTCGTCTTCATCTCCATCGTCGTCGTCGTCATCGGCATGCGCCCGATGCGGCGCGCCCTTGCCCTTGCTCTCGGCATCGCTGGCCGGAGCCGCGACTTGAAGTTCTTCGGCGACGTCTTCCTGTTGGGCGGTGCAGTGCTCAACCAGTGCCTGCACATCCGCTTTGCTGATCGGCGGCAGCCCATTTCCGTCGACAGAGCTAGCCTGCCAAGCCGAAAAGCCACGCCACAGCCGATCAAAATCGGTCAGCACTTCTGACCAATCGCGCACCACGTCGCGGGCTCGGCGTGTCATGCGGCGCAGCAGATCGTCCAAGTGCGTCGCCACACCGGGCGAAAGCGTTGGCGGCAAGTTCTGACGCACGATGCGGCAGCGAGATCGCAGCGGGCGGTCCTTCAGCTGATCCCAGATGTGCAAGATGCGATCGCGCTCTGCAAGCTGCGGCGACAGCGCGCCGACTAGCTGCCGGCGAAGCTCTTCGGCTTGCGCGGCGGCGTAGTCCGCCAGGATGCCCAGCATGGCCGGGTGCTTCTTCAGGCGCGCGACCGTCGACGGAGATTCACCATGGAAACGCTGCGGCACATGGGGCAGCAAGCGACGAAGCTGATGACGCATCCACTCGGCACAGGTCACCACCGGCACACCGGGAACACCCAGCGCGGGCAGCACGCCGCTGACATAGCGAACCAGGGCTGGCGACGGCACGATGACCAACATCTTGTTGCCGCGGAAGCGATCGGGCGCGCTGTGCGCAAGATACGCGACGCGGTGCAGAGCGACGGTGGTCTTGCCGCTGCCGGCGCCACCTTGGATGACGACGACGCCGCTTTCCGGCTGGCTGATCAGATCGAACTGATGACGATCGATAAGGGCCGCGATCTCGGGCAGGTGCTTGTCGACTTGCCCGCCAAGCTGCGCAGCCGGCGTCGCTCGCGATGCCGGAACGGCGGACGCCTTGGGCGGTGGGCTGGTCGGTCGAGGCGCCCGCGCCGCCAGGCCCTGCCCGCCTTCCAGCGTCGGGATCACTTCGCCGTCGGTCTGCCACCAGACGTCCTTGGCGTCGCTGAAGAAGGTCCCCTGCGGGCAGCCGATGCGGCAGATGCGACCGTCGCGAATGGTGACGTTGCGACGAACTTCCAGGATGCCTTGCAGCGGCTGGCCGTTGATCTCTTCGTCGTAGTCATCGCCTTCGTCGTACCGATAGTAAAGCTGCGAAACGGGCGCATCGCGCCAGTCGACGATCTGTATGTCGGCCGCTCGATCGATAAAGCCCCGTCGGCCAATCAGCACGTCGCGAGATCGACCGGAGTTTCCGCGACCGGCCCGACCCAGCGTCGATCGCAGGCGCAGGTGCGCGAAGTACGGCGTCTGCAGATCGACCGGGGTTAGCTGCTTGCCGCGACGGCCCGCCGCCAGCGCGGTGACTCGGGCCATCTGTTCGACAAGGGGCGCGAGATCCTCTGGCTTGGCTTCGGCGATCGCGTCGCGAAGTTCAAGAAGCTCTTGGTCATGCAGTCCAGCGTCGCTGGCCACGTCGGTTGCGGCACGCGCAGCACTGCGCACCAAGAAGTCCGAGACACGCGCCCACAGCGCAAGCTCTTCTTCGATGATCGCAGCGGCGACGCTGCCATTGGCAACAGGGGTCGGCATGGGGCGGATCAGTATAGAAATGTGGCGACAAAAGAACACCCCCCAGACGACACACGTTGCAAAGGCGCGGTCAGCAAGCCCAGCGCCCGACGAGCAGCCCAGGCACCACGCAGTGCCGCCCGCGTCGAACGGGCCGACCGGTTGGGGCCCGAACCCGCGTTGACACGCTCGCGTTGACAGCACAGGGCCCGTCGCGATACTGCTCGGTGGTTTGCTTTCATCGCTGGCGAGGCCCATAGGGATGTCGACCGCACACGCCGCACACACACGATCGAAGGGACGCAGGCGACGGTGGGGCCTGGGCTTGCTGGGGACCGCGGTCTTGCTGTGGTTGGGCTATGCCGTGTTTCTGCGCTGGACCCGCATCGTTCCACCACCCGACGCTGCGGCCCGCGCGCAGAGCCTGCCCAGGCCGACCGCGGTTTCCAACGGATCCCGCACCTTCGTCGGCGAAAGCTGGATGAGCCGCGAGCGCGGCATCTGGGAATACCACCTGCAGGGCGATCCGCTGTCGATGGGCTATGCGCACGCGCGCCTGGGCACGCCGCTTCTGGTCCGCACCGACGAATACATGTTCAGCGAGATGCGACACTATGTGCCGTCGCAGGTCGCGCTGTTCTTCATTCGCTTGGGCGTTCTTTTGCGCTATCGCGGGCTGCTATCCAGCGTGCCGCCCGACATGCAGGTCGAGATGACTGGTCTTTCGATCGGCCAGCCAGAGCTGCACGCCGACTTCCTGCCGCTTTATCACCGCATCGTCTTTTATCACGCGCTGCACGACATCACGCAGACGCTGGAACAGTCTCCGCTTTTGGGCTGCACGGCGTTCGCGGCGATGGGCGACGCAACGGCAGGTGGGGATGCAGCGACCGCGGGTCACCTGATCTTGGGCCGCAACTTCGACTTTGAAGGCCCGCCGATCTTTGATGCCGACAAGGCCGTCCTGTTTTTTCGACCCAGCGGCCCCGGCAAGCTGCCCTTCGCATCGGTGGCCTGGGCTGGCATGACCGGCGTCGTCACGGGTCTGAACACGGCGGGTATCTATGCGTCGGTCAACGCGCTGCGCAGCGACGACAAAGGTCAGACCGGCATCCCGGTCGAGCTACTTCTGCGCGAGATCCTAGAGCGTGCGCACACCCTGGACGAAGCCATCGATCTGGTCAGCAGCCGCCCGGTCTTTGTGCCCGATCTGTACCTGCTGGGCGATGGAAACCGACGGGAAGCGGCGGTCATCGAACGGTCGCCGACGCGGGCCGTGGTCCGTCGCAGCCGGGACGTGCTAGGCGTGGCGAATCATGCGCTGTCACCCGAGTTTCAAAACGATCGCGAAAGCGCTCGCCTGCGAACCGAGCTCACATCCGGCGCCCGGCAGGCACGCGTCGACGAGCTACTGGCCAAAAACCGAGGGAAGATCGATCCGGCGCTGGCTTTGACGATGCTGCGGGACAAGCGCGGCGTCGGAGACAAGGTCCTTGGCCTGGGCAATCGCAATGCGCTGGATGCGCTGATCGCCACCCACTCGGTGGTCGTCGACGCAACCGCCCGTGTCCTGTGGATTGGCCAAGGCCCACATGCGCTGGGTCGTTATGTCGCCTTTGATCTG
>JAYRFD010001028.1:0-2657 GCA_041908565.1 Polyangia bacterium
AAGGGGATGTTTCACGGCCATGCTCAGCGCGGACAGCACGCGCTGCGGCATGGATTCCCCTTCGGCCAGCGGTCCGGTCAGCGTGCGGAAGAAGCCCGACCCGGCGGGATAACGCGTGGGCTCGATGTGAGAGTGATCGTCGGTGTGCAGGATCGAGCTGATGGCGATTCCTTCCGATAGATCGATTCCTTTTTCTTGGCTGACCACGCCGATCAGTGCTTCCGAGTTGGTGCGCACATAGTTGCCAAGCTGCGGCGACAAGCGCGGCAGGCCCTGCGGATCTTCTTTCATGCGCAGCAGCAGATCGACGGTTCCCAAGACACCGCCGGCAAAGATCACCTGATCCGCTTCATACGCGGCGTGCCTTCGCGATGTCGCGTCCAGACCATGCTGCACCGTCACGCGATAGCCCGTGTTCGCAGCTGGCGCAGCTGTCTTTGGCTGTGGCTGCGAGATGGGCGCGACGTGCACGACCTCTGCTTCGGTGTGGACGTGCAGGCCGCGCTGTTCGGCCAGGTACAGGTAGTTGCGATCCAGCGTGTTCTTGGCGCCATGTCGGCAGCCGATCATGCAGCCACCGCAGTAGATGCAGCCCGTGCGTGGCGGCCCAGCTCCGTCGAAGAACGGGTCGGGGACAGTCTTGCCGGGCTGGCCAAAGAACACCGCGACATCGGTGGGGTGAAACTGATCCGCGCGGCCGATGTCTTTGGCCACTTTGCGAAACACGTCATCGATGCGGGTAAGGCGCGGGTTCTGCGTGGCGCCCAGCATGCGGCGCGCTGTTGCATAGTGCGGTGCAAGCTCTGCCTTCCAGTCGGCCAGCGCACTCCACGAGGCCGCGCGGAAGAAGCCGTCTTTGGGAATCGGCAGCGTGTTGGCATAGACCAGCGAACCACCGCCATAGCCGACGCCATGCACGACGGTCAGGTGCGGCAAGAACGTCATCTTGAACAGACCGCGCAGGCCCAGATCCGGCATCCACATCCAGCGACGCAGGTCCCAGTTGCTTTTCGGAAAGTCGTCGGGGGCAAAGCGTCTGCCTTTTTCCAGCAGCAGGACGCGATAGCCCTTTTCCACCAGCCGCAGCGCCGACACGCTGCCGCCAAACCCCGACCCGATGATGATGAAGTCGTAACGCATCCGTTCATCGTAGGGCATCGCGGGAAAGCGGTGGGGCCCAGGCAGGCCACCAAATCGCGCTGCCGGTTTCCCGATCTTCGGGGGACGGGCCCAGCAAAACATCGCTTGCCAGGGAGCCGCAAGGACTGATGAAATCAGGATAATGCGGCAAAGTCTGCACGGCGTACGTAGGCGCCTACTAAGAACCCTGCTTCTGCCAACCAGCCTGCTTTGGGGCTTGCATGGGGGGCTTCTGTCGGGCTGCGGCCCGACGCAGGAAGAGCTTCGCAAAGAGGCGGCTCTGCACGAGCAGTCCCGCCAAGAACAGCTGGCCAGCTGGGTCGAAGAGGGGCGGACGCTGCTTCTTGCGGACGAGCCCGATCGCGCCTTGCTCAAGCTGCAGCAAGCGCTGGCCCAGGGCTCGAAGGATCCGACGCTGCCGTACCTGCTGGCAGAGTCCACGCGGGCTATTGACGCGGTCCCGGTGGTTGTGACCGGACATCAAGGCAGCGTGGGTCTGGTTCGCTTCAGTCCCGACGGCAAGCGCGTCTTTTCGGCGGGCCAGGACGGGACGGCGTGGCTTTGGGATGCCGAGACCGGCGCGGTTGCGCTGGTGCTTTCGGGACACAGCGAAGCAATCGCAAGTGCGGCCTTCAGCCCAGATGGGCATCGCATTGTCACTGGAAGCAGCGACGGCAGCGCGCGGATCTGGGATGCCAGCAACGGCCAGGCTCTGCATGTGCTGGCGGGTCACAAGCTGGGCGTGACCTGGGTCGACTTCAGCCCCGATGGTCAGTGGGTGGTGACGGCCAGCCAGGACACCACGGCGCGCATCTGGGACGTCGCCAGCGGCCATCCGCTGCAGCGACTGGACGGACACACGCGCTGGGTGCAGATGGCGCGCTTCAGCCCGGATGGGAAGCGCTTGGTGACGGCCGGTCAGGACACGACGGCTCGCATCTGGGAAGTGCGCAGTGGCCTGCCGGTGGCCGGGCTCTATGGTCACTCGCGACCGGTAACGTCGGTGGCTTATTCCGCCGACGGGCGTCGCGTGCTGACCGCCAGCGAAGATGGCAGCGCGCGCCTGGGGGATGCATTCAAAGGGAAAGAGCTGCGCGAGCTTCGGGGCCACAGCAAGCCGGTGGTGGCGGCCGCGTTTAGTCCAGATGGTCATCGCGTGGTCACGGCCAGTCGCGATGGCACCGCAAGACTGTGGGATGAAGCGTCTGGCACTTCGCTGGCCGAGCTGAAGGGACATCAAGACGAGGTAACCGCCATCGCGTTCAGCCCCGACGGCGGTCGCGTTCTGACCACCAGCTGGGATCGCCACAGCATTCTGTGGGATGCCAACAGCGGTCGATTGCTGCTTGAGCTGCGCGGCCACAGCGACAAGATTCAAAGCGTCGATATCAGTCCCGATGGCGGTCGGGTGGTAACCGGCAGCAGCGACGGTACGGCTCGCATCTGGGAGCTAGGGCACGAGAGCACGTCAACAGCGCTGCGCGGCCACCGCGAGGTGGTCAGTCACGCGTTGTTCA
>JAYRFD010001029.1:0-3442 GCA_041908565.1 Polyangia bacterium
CCCAGATCGCGGCGGAAGCGCTCCAGATCGGACAGCATGCGCGCCATGTCCATCGACCGCAGCGATACCGGATCGCTTTGGCTTCGCGCTTCGCGCCGCGCTTGTCCGGCGTTTCCCGTCGATGGTCGGCGAGTGCTGGGGCTCAACCTGCGCTCGGCATCGACTTCGGCCTTTAGCGCGCGCAAGCGGTTGTCCAGAAGCTCGCCGCAGTGACTGCAGCGGCTGCCAGACCCGGTGATGCGCTGACAGCCTGCGCAGCGCGTCAGCGACGTGGGGCCGGTCTCGGGACGCTTGGCGCCGGTGACGTTGTAGATGATCTCGCCTTCGTCGTCGGTGTCGATCTCGACGACGGCTTCGCGCAACAGCTCATCGAGCCACTTTTCCGCCTGGCGCGCCGGAACCCCCGTATAAAACGAGATGTTGGCGCGGGTCAGCGGCGCTCGCGTCGTCATCGAAAGCTCGAGGAGCGCCTGCTCGAATTCCTTGGCGTTCACGCCACAACCATATCACGCACATTTGCAGACTGGATGCGCGTAGGCGCCTTGCCGCAAATCCGCTAGATTGCGCTTCATGATGCAAGAAGCCGTGACTCGAGCGTGGATGCCGTGGAGCTTGGCCCTGTGGTTGGCCGGTCTGGCGTTTGTGGTCGTGCTCAGCGCGCTGTTCTATGGCCACCCGCCGCTGCGTCGATCGTTTGTGACGCTGTATCAGCTGCTGGTCGCGGCTGCGCGTTATCTGCGTCGCCGCATGGCCGGTGACAAGCAAGCGGCCGGCCCCAGTGAGCTGCGGCAGGCCTTCGAGCGCCTGGGGCCCACCTACATCAAGTTCGGTCAGCTGATCGCGTCGTCAAGCGGCCTGTTTCCTGAACGCTACGTGCGCGAGTTTCAGCACTGCCTGGACCGCGTGCCGCCCGAGCCCTGGCCGGTCGTCGAAGCCACGCTAAGCCGCACGCTGCCGGCCTCGCCCCGTGTCCTGTTCAAGCACATCGACGGGGCGCCGCTGGCTTCCGCTTCGATCGCGCAGGTCTATGGCGCGGTCGGAGTCAACGACGACGGTGTCGAAGGCGACTTGGTGATCAAAGTGCAGCGCAAAAACCTGCGGCAGATGGTGGCGGCCGACGTCGGCATGCTGGGCTTTGGCGCCGACCTTTTGCAGCAGCTTCCACGGGTGCGCAACGCCAACCCGCGCGGCGTCGTGCAGCAGTTCGAACGCAATATCTACGAAGAGCTGGACTTCTTGGGCGAAGCGGCGCGCATGGATGAATTCAACCGCATCATGCGCGAGCTTGGCCGCAGCGACGTCTGCGCCCCGCGTCCCGTGCATCGCCTGAGCACGCGCGAGGTGCTGGTCATGGAGCGCCTGCGCGGCATTCGCGTCGACGACGTGGCCGCCATTTCCGCCCGCGGCATCACTGCCGAACAAGCCGAAAGCAAGCTGATCGCCGGCATGCACGCCTGGTTCCAGTGCTTGGTGCGCTATGGCTTCTTTCACGGCGATGTCCACGCCGGCAACTTGATGATGCTCGACGACGGGCGCATCGGCTTTTTGGACTTTGGCATCATCGGTCGCTTGTCCAAGGAACGGCGGGGGCAGGTGGCGCGCTTCATCCTGGCTTTCCCCAGCGGCGACTTCGTCGGCGTCGCCCAGACCATGGCGGAAATGGGCGCCGTCGCCGCCAAGACCAGCAGCCAAGACTGGGAAGCCTTCGCGCGCGAACTTCAGGAGGCCCTGGCGCCGTTTATGCGCGGCACGCTGGGCGACATCGACTATGCGTACGTGCTGGGCAAGATGGTGCGCGTCTCGGAACGCCACGGTGTGCAGCTTCCCGACGACTTCATCCTGATCTTGCGGCAGCTTCTGTACTTTGATCGCTATGCGCGCCTGCTGGCGCCCTCGCTGAACCTGTTTGCCGACCCGCGCCTGCTGCTCACCATCGGATCAGAGCTGATGCAGATGAACAGCTAACGGCGTTGCTTCTCGACTGGCAGGGCGCATAGAATCCGCCCATGGCGTATTTCTGTTGGTCCTGCGGCAACGAGCAGATCTTCGAGGTCAAAGTCGGCGTCAAGGTCGGTCGTCGCGACAGCTGTCCGCACTGCGGCACGGACCTGCACGTCTGCAAGAACTGCCAGCACTACGATCCCAGCGTCCACAACAACTGCCGAGAGCCCGAAGCGGCCTTCATCCGCGACCGCGAAGTCAGCAACTTCTGCACGCACTTCAACTTCAAGGACTCTGAAGCCTGGAAGCAGGATCGCAGCGCCGACGAAGCCAAGAAGAAGCTGGCCGCCCTGTTTAAGAACCTCAAATGACCGAGCCCAGCGAAAAGTCGCCTGCTGCCAGCACTCCCGTCGCCACCGGCATGTCCGGCGAGTGGGAACAGCGGTCGCTATGCCCCGACGAGAGCTGCCTGGGTGTGCTGGGAGCCGACGGTCGCTGTCGTCTGTGCGGCCTGCGCGGCGACCTGAGCCAGCCGCAAGGACCGGCCGCCCCTGACCCCGGGGACTTGCCCCCGCCAGACGAAGCCGCAGCCGAGCCTGCCCCCAGCGGTCTGCCATCGACGCAGCCCAGCGCTTGCAGCAGCAACGAAAGCGAAGACTTCGATGGCCGCCAGCTTTGCCCCAGCGATGACTGCATCGGCGTGCTTGGATCAGACGGCGCGTGCAAGGTCTGCGGTCGCCAGAAAGACCTCGCCGGCTCGCCGATGTAGGCCGCCTGCTTGACGGCGACGGCAGCGGCGCCGCGCCCAGCCGCATGGATTTTTCCCCAACGACTTGAACTTCGGTTCGCGAAGCCCCCAAAGAGCCCAACATGCAACAGCCGATCGTGTTCTCTCTTCTGCTTCTGGTTGCGACGGTGGCGTTTGCCATTACGGTTCGCAAGCTGGCCGCCGCCGTCATGCGCGGCAAGGTCAATGACCTCAAGTTCACCGACCGCATTCCGCAGCGGGTGGCCTCGGTCATCCTGTACTTCTTGCTGCAGCGCAAAGTCGCCGAGCCGGTGTCGTACAACACGCCGTCCGGCATCACCAGCAAGCACCACCTGCTGATCTTCTGGGGCTTCATGATCATCACCATCGGAACCATCGAGTTCATGGTGAATGGCCTGATTCCCTCGTTCAGCTTCCGCGCCATTGGACTTGGGCCGGTGGCGACGGCGCTGTACTGGATGATCGACCTGTTTAATCTGATCGTCCTGTGCATGCTGGGCTATGCGCTGTTCCGTCGCGTCGTGCTGAAGCCGCGGCTGATCCCGATGAGCCTGGATGCCGGTCTGATCCTTTTGCAGATTGGCCTGTTGATGATCAGCCACTTCGTCATGCACGGTGGCGAGATCGGCGCCGCGCCGCAGCTTTCGTACGGCCCGGTTTCCGACGCCGTTGGCCTGTCGCTGTCGGGGCTGCCGCAGGGCACGCTGCACACCATCGCCACGGTCGGCTACG
>JAYRFD010001030.1:0-2678 GCA_041908565.1 Polyangia bacterium
GCCGCCGCCAAGCTCCAGGAACTGGCTGCCCAGCGCAAAGGGCCAGGTGACGCGCGCGATGACGTGCGGGAAGGCGTTGGCCTCGGCTCGGTTCAGAAGCTGGCCGTTAAAGACGCCGAAGCCGACCACGCCGTAGTCGCCAGAGCCTTTCAGTCCCGAATCGACGAGATAGCGGAAGCGCGATCGGATGCGCGCGGGCGCCCAATAGAAGAACACGCCCAGGTCGCGTTCGTTCTGCCAGGCACTGTTAAGCGCGTCGGAGCGGTCGGGCGCCACGCGATTTTGACTGGACTGCAGGTTTTCAAACCCGAAGGGAATCTTCGACTGACCGATGCGCAGGCGAAATTCCTTTTTGCGATCCAAAAAGATATCGGCGTAGAAGTCGCGCACGATGCCGACGTTCAGCTGATCGCCGATGGCACTCGCGAAGTCCGGCTGGATGTACACCGAGACCCGCGGATGCACGTCACCGAACAAGATGACGCGAGCGCGTCGGATGTAGATGCCGCCGTTCTTGCCGATCGACTTGTCCGCCTGGTCGTTGATCAGCTGTTCGTTGCTGGCGGCGCTGGGAATCTGGTTGTACCGAATCTGCAGATAGCCGCGGATCTGCAAGCGGTGATACCAGGCGCTTGTGTCGCTGTCGTCGTGGGCCGGGCTCGGCGCGGGCGGTAGCGCAGGTGCTGGGGACAGACGGCTGGTGAGCAGCGCGCGAAGCTCGCGAAGCTCTGTTTCATGTCGGGCCAGCAGTGCGTCACGGATCTGAAGCTGACGACGAAGCTCGTCCTCTTTTTCGTTGGGCAAAGCAGGCGGGATCCCACCCCCGGAAGGGGGCGCTGGGCTGCTTGACGGCAGCGCCGTCCCTGAGAGCACCGAGCCGGAGTTTCCATCGAGATCACCTGCGGCCCGGCTGGCAAGCGGGCGACAAACAACAAGAAGAAAGGACGCGACTAGGACGATTCGCAGCATGGGTCTTGGGCACCGTTTGTAGGGGGAAGAGACATCGCCAAGGCGCGGAAGGATACCGGCACTTTGGGCTCCTTCTGCTGCCTTGTGGCGAAGCGCTTGCGCCATGTGGCCCCAGAGCCAGCGAGAACAACAGGCCCCGCAGGGCCGCGCCAGGCAGCCAGGGAAACAAGAAAAAAATGCGTGACGCTCGCTGTCTGGGGACGTGAAGGAACGGCTCATGGGAGAGACCGCCGACGGGGCCGGCAAGCGAAACAGCTGCGCGGGTTTTCGCACGAAATCGGGCTCTTGCGCGCGATTTGCCGAAGCCGGCCGCACCGCATTCTGGCGGGTTGACTCGCGGCTTAAACGATGCAAACTCCCAGCCGTGCAGACCGAGAAGGATCGACAGAGAGAGCAGCGATTTGCGCGCAACCGCGGCCGTGTCAATCCCGCCGTACTGCGGCCCACTCGCTGGTGGCTGGACACGCTTCGCCGACGAGCCGCGAGCATGTATCACGAGCCGATCGAAGCCCTGCGTCAGCCCGTCCACTTCGCTTCCGCGGAAGAGCAAGCAGCCTGTGTTGCGTTCTTCAACGCCGCATATCGCGCGGAAGAATCAGGAATGACGCAGGCCCATCGCTTGGCGGATCAAGTCCGCCCGCACGACCCCGACTTGGCCGAGTGCCTGGTGCTGTACGGCAACGAAGAAGGCTGGCACCGCGAGCTTCTGACTGAATTCCTGCCGCACATCGGCGGCACCGTGCGGCCGATGGGGCCGGTGACCGGCACGTTTTATCGTTCGTACGATCGGGCCGAGCACATGGAATCGATCATGCTCACCAACCTGATGTTCGAGACGATCGGCGCGACGACGTATCGCATCGCGTTGGGGCGGGTGAAGCAGCCAGCGATTCGCGCGATGCTGACGATCTTGACGCGTGATGAGTCCTTCCACGTTCCGCTAAACGTCCACTTCGTGCGCGAAGTGCTGAAGCACGATGCCTCGCTGGCCACGCAGATTCGGCTGCGCGCCACGTACTATTCGGTGTTCGGTGCGCTGATCGTGTCGTCGTGGGCCAGCCGTCGCGTGGCAGCGGCCTTCGATCACATCAGCTTTCGCGAGCTTTCGACGGCCTATGTCGAAAACTTGTCGCGCATCTTCGCGCAGTCGCCGGATCTGTCGCTGCGTCCGCCGAGGCCACTTCTGCGCTTGTTTTCGATCGACGCGGGCAGCCTGTGTGAAAGCAAGCCGGGCTGCGACCTGCTTTCGACCAGCGCCGATGCGGCCGAGGCCGCCGCGGATCGATCCAGCGTGCAGGTCACCTCGCTTTAGATCCGCAGTCGCTGCCCGTTTGGGGGCCGAGCAGGCAGGCATCGCAACGGGCAGCGATGTGGATCAGTAGACGTAGACGGCGCCGCTGTCCTGCGCGGTGTTGTCGGTCTGCGATCCGCCGATTCCGACGGCATTGCTGTCTTCTTGCAGACCCCCTGCGACCAGCGTGCTGCCAGAAAACGCCACGTTCGTGCCGAACTGGTCGTTGCTGCCGGTGTTGCTGGCCTTCAGATAGGTCAGCTGTGCCCACGTTGTGCCGCTGCGCTGAAAGACATAGACCGCACCGCTGTCCTGTGCGGCATTGTCGCTCTGCGCTGATCCAACGCCGGTGGCGCTGCCATCTTCCAAGCGCGCGCCGACCACCAGCGTGTCCCCGGACAGAGCCAGGCTGCCACCA
>JAYRFD010001031.1:0-2202 GCA_041908565.1 Polyangia bacterium
CAGCTGATCGATCTCGGCTGGGTTGATGTCGAAGCCCTCGGTTCCCGTCGATGCCGTCGTAAACGGAGCGTTCAGCTTCAGCGAAAGCGATTCGATGGTGGCCAGGTAGGCCGGCAAAAATCCGCTTAGGTCATCGCGCAGCTTGTCGCTGATTTTTTCCAAGGCCGATGGCAGCGGTCGCCCCTGCGCGTCTTGTCGTCCAGCCAAAAGCGCGATGTACGTGAAGTACTTGGCGTACAGATCGGCGCAGGTCACGGTGCATGCCGTGCCGTCGTCCGATGTGCCCATCTTGCCGTCGGCTCCAGCGGTGACGCGCAGCTGGTTGCCTTCGGTCGTGCTGCGGTTCTGCATGTTGCCAACCGCCGTCATGATGTCGGTCGTGATCTGCTGCCGGGCTTGATCAATGCGCTGCAAGTACAGCGGAGACAGCGCCAGGTGATCGGCGGTCGCCACGTCCAGACCTTGCACGATGGTGACCAGCGAGGCGCTCGGCTGCGCGGCCACGGCAGCCTCGTACTTGCTTTTGGCGTGATGCGCCATCGTCTGCCAGACCGGGCTCGTCGTGCTCAGATAGGTCCGAAGCAGAAAGTCTTTGGGCAGCGTGTGGGTCAGCTGGCTCAAGCCGAACGCCGCCGCGTCTTGCTTGAAGGCCGCTTTTTGGATCATCGACTCTGCGATGATGTGTCGCACCACGTTGCTGTAGTTGGTCTGTCGCGCGGCTGTGATCGGCGTCAGGGTGAACGTCTCGCCCGTCATGAAGTTGACGTAGTGGTGGGCGATGGCGTCGGTCACTCCGTGCAGGAAGCAGCCGATGGCATAGGCCCGTTCTGCGTCGTTCAGCGCCGAGTCGTAGAGCTTCTGGCACTGCACGTACGGCTTCTGCCCAATCGCGTGGGACGGATCGGTCATGCCAGGAAACGCCATGTTGTCGGGACCCACGGCGCCGGCGCGAAACGACAGCGGCTGTTCAAGCAGTGCGCGCTTGTCGACATCGCTCAGCCGGACTTCATGGCTGCCAAACTTCAAGCGGATGGAGTTGCTGCCGCTGGCAATCAGCCCCTCGCGCACTTTGTTGGCGATCATGATGTGCAGGCGCGTAGAAAATGCGTTCGCTCGCTGATCGGTCAGCAGCAAGCTACACACCGCTACGACACCTGCCATCCCCCAGGAACGAACTCGCAAGGCCCAGTTGGATCTGTGCATTGGGTCATCGTATCAGACCCCGCATCGTCGCTGTCGTGTCATTCCGTTGCCCGACAGGAACGGACTTTGATCCGCGCTGGACACCGGCGTTTGCCCGCGCTGCGTGCCCGCCGGTTGCCGCAGATCGGATGGCGTGGCGGTGTCTTTTGATGTTTCGCAGATGAAAGAGATCCGGCGACTGAGCCGGTCTGGTCGCGGATGCACGGGGCACCATCGCGGCGGCGTGTACCGCGATTCGGGTAGCGCAGGTGGTTATCGACGGCCCGGAGGAACCGCCGTGCGGGCCGGAGCCGCCGGACGCCCCGGAGCCGCCGGACGCCCCGGAGCCGCTGGACGCGCCGGACCCGCCGGGGCACCGGGGCCGTTGGGTAGCTCGCCGATTCCCATTTGATCCCACGCACCCTCCAGTCCGCCGCGCTGGTGCGCCCCGATCAGCGACCGTGCTTGTCCGTCGGTATAGCCTGGGTGGTACTCGATGTGCGGACGATCGACCAGACCGGTCCAGTCGCCGCCCCAGCGCAGGCCCTGCTTTTTCGCAAGCTCGCCATAGCGCGTCCACATCCGCGAGTAGTCGCCATTTTCCGGCCAGGTGATGTTGCCGGCATCGTTGTAGAAGGCCAGATCGGCGGCCACGCCGTAGTTGTGCCAGCAATACGACGTTGTGCCGTGGCCCGTCGCCACAGCACCGATTTGCCCCAAGCGTGGTCCCGCGGTGGTCCCCTGGTTGAGTGCAGTGAGCCATGCGACCGTGCGGGTGGGGCTTGGCTCTAATTCGACTTGGTCATTTGCTGGATTCGCCGTCGGTAGCCGCGCTGCTATCGACTCCTCCGAGCCCAGAAAAAACGACGACCCGCAGGTCACTACGTGCGGTACGCTTGCATCGCATCAACCGTCGGTGCCAAGGACTGTCTGAGCCCGGAGGCGTCGATGGCCGTGAGGCGCGTAGTCCTGCGAAGTGACCAAGTCGTACTAGGCGCAATGCCAGTCACTTAAGCCCTC
>JAYRFD010001032.1:0-4083 GCA_041908565.1 Polyangia bacterium
GAAGGTCGCATCGCACCGATGTGCAGAACATCCTGGCCCACGCGCGACAGCGTTTGTTGAGCCGCTAAGTGACGGCTCGATCGGGATGCTTATGGGACAGGTAACAGCGATCCTCCTGCGGGTCTTGGTTCGCCGGGCCCGCTATGCAAGCACGACCCACGGCCAAGGAACACGGGAGTCTTGTCGCTGCGCATCGATCGGGCGGAAGCGGGGGCGCGATCCGCCGTTGAATCAGATGAGCGCGGCGAATCGGCGTCGAGCTTGCGCCAAGCTACCTACGTCGATCGCGCTGGAGCCGTGGGCGGCGAGCCCTTCCACGCGACCAGCGCCAAGCGGACTTTTTCGGCGCGCGGATCGCCCAAGGCTTCGCGCAGACGCAGCGCTAGCTCTGCCGATGCGATGGCGTCTTGGCGCTGCCCAAGTCCTTCAAGTGCCAGCGCTCGATTCCAGGCCGAGTTGGCTTCACCGCGACGATCGCCGACGCTGCGTGCAATGGCGATGTGCTGGTCGTAGTAGGTCAAGGCGCGCTGCGGGTGGCCGGATGCGCGATGGACCAAGCCCAGGTTGCCAAGCGCGCGTCCCTCGGCCCGCTGATCGCCAAGCTTTTGCGCGACGGCCAGATCGTGTTCAAAGGCGTGGATGGCCTGCGGCAGCTGACCGACATCCAGGTACGCGATTCCCAGGTTGGCCAGCGTGGCGCTTTCGGCGCGGCGATCGTGCAGCTCGCGGGCCAGGGTCAGGCTGGGTTCCAGAAAGCCGATGGCGCGAGCCGCTTGGCCATGCTCGATGCAGGCCAGGCCAAGGCTCGACAGTGCGCGCATCTCGGTCAGGCGATCGGACGTGCTGCGTCCCAGCACCGCACACTGTTCGTACGTTTCCATGGCGCGTGCCAAAAGACCCTGATCGCGCAGGCTGTGGCCGCACAGAAGCAGGATCTGCCCTTCGGATTCGCGATCGCTCAGGCGACGAGCAGCGGTCAGCGCGCCTTCGAACCAGCGCTGACGCGCTTTGGGCGGCACACGCTGGGCCAGCAAGCTGCCTCCGGCTTTGGCGAGCGCGACATAGCGTCGCGGCAAGTCGTCTTCGCTGCGAACGTCTGCGTTCTTGGTGGTTGTCGGCGCGGGGCTGGGTCGGTCATGAACGCCGGTGGTTACCCAGGCCTGCGCAGCATCGATGTGTGCGCGTTGACGATCGAAGTGGGCCAGGGCTTCGGCTAGCGCGTCGCTGCCCTGACGCGATCGAGCGTCCAGCTGGTTTAACAGTGCGGTGACGTGCGCGGTGTGAAGGTCGTGGACTTCGCGATCGTGACCGGGCTCGCCTTGGCTTTGGGCATAGACGCGCACAAGTTCGTGCATGCGATACAGGCCGGTCTTGGCATCGAAGTCGAGCAGCGCCGATCGCGAGAGTCGTCGCAGCACATCGGGAAAGGCAGACGCATGCGGCGGCAGGGCCGAAAGTGCGCTCAGCGTGTCGGCATCGCAGGGCAGGGGCAGCACCGCCATGCGGCTGAGCAAGCGCCGGCTCCACGGATCGACGCCGCGAAAGCCGACGGCGATGGCGGCCAACAAGTCGTGCATGGTTCCTTCGCCGGGTCGCATGCCTTCCAGGCGAGCGCGTTCTTGCGCCAGCTGCTGCAAGACATCGGGAACCTGTCGCGTCGGATCTTCGCGCAGAAGCTGGCCGACGATCTGCAACGCCAAGGGCAGATGAGCGCAGCGCGTGGCCAGCTCGGCGGCTTGGCCGCTGGTGATGCGCGAACAGAGCGCGCGCAGCAGATGCGCTGAATCGGTGGCCGACAGGCCATCCAGCTCCATGGCATAGGTGCTGGCGCTGCCCAGCTGGTGCGCGGGAATGCGACTGCGACTGCTGACCAGAAGGGCGCAGCCCGGCGGTGGCAGCAAGGCGCGGATGCAGGTCGCATCGCGTGCATCGTCGGCGACCACCAGCGCGCGCTGTCCCGACAGCTTGTGGCGATACAGCGAGACCAGCGCCTCTGGCTCGGCAGGCAGCTGGGCCAGGGGGCCCATCAGAAAGCGCAGGACACGCTCGACCGCTTGTTCGGGGCGCAGTGGGGTCTCGGACTGGCCGCGCAGATCGATCCAGATCTGCACGGGCAGGACGCCTTGCAAATCGGCCGCGACCTTGCAACACAGCTCGCTCTTGCCGACGCCGGGCAGGCTGCGCGCACCCGAGATCAAAGCGACGGGGCCCGATGCCACACGCAGGCTGCGCACCAAGCGCTCAAGCTCTGAGCTGCGTCCTGTGAAGGCGGGCGTTGGGTCACGCATCAGCCGCGTGGTGAAGCCGCGCGGGGCGCTAGACGCCGATCGATCGTGGGCCAGCGCTGGATCTTCGCTTCGCTCGCTGAGCCCGGGGCGTTCGATGCCCAGCGCTGATTCCAGGGCCACCTGCCCATAGAGGTCTGTATGCCGTCGAGTCTCCGCCACGCTTGAAGCGTAACACGTCCGCCAGGCTGACTTCGCCCACCCGCAGAGGACGGTGATAGGGTTAAGAGCATGCGAAACATCGCGGCTGCATTGACGTCGCCTGTGCTGTGGCTTGGTATCGCAGCGTCCGTTGGCTGTGGCAGCGTGCCCGCCCCCCCGCTGGGGCAGTCGCTGACCCGCTTTCCAGAAGACGCGTTTCCCCATCCTGCGGACAACCAGCCGACGCCAGCTCGGGTGGAACTGGGCCGCCTGCTGTTCTTCGATCCGGTGCTGTCAGCCAACCGCAAAGTCGCCTGCGCCAGCTGCCACCTGCCGGAACGAGCGTTGGCCGATTCGCGTCATGTGGGGGCAGCGCTGGCTGTCCCGACGGGCGGCGTCTTGCCACGGTCGACTCCGACGGTGTTTAACGTTCGCTTCCAGCACAGTCAGTTCTGGGATGGGCGCGCCGACAGCCTAGAGGCGCTGGCGCTGATGCCGGTAGAAAACGAGCTTGAGATGGGCTCGTCGCGCGAAAAAGCCGTGGCCGATGTCGCTGCGGTGCCGGGGTATCAGACGCTATTTCAGGATGCGTATGCGAGTGATGTGAATGAGAGCGCGCTGCGTCGAGCCATCGCGTCGTTTCTGCGCAGCGTCACCGCCAACCAAGCACCCGTCGACAAGTACCTGGCTGGCGATGAGCGGGCTCTGTCAAGTGATGCAACCCAGGGCTTCAACCTGTTCTTTGGCAAAGCGCGGTGCAGTCGCTGTCACTATCTGCCGCTGTTTGCCGGGACGGAAGGCCCTTCGTTCGTGGTCACCGAATTCCGCATCACCGGAATCCCCGAGCGCGGCAAGGAACAGCTAACGCGCGACGTGGGCCGCGCAGGCGTCAGTGGCCTGCCAGAGTCGGAAGCCAGCGAGCTTCGTCATGCATTCAAAGCTCCGACGCTGCGCAACATCGACAAGACGGCGCCGTACATGCACAACGGAGCGTTCGATACGCTGGAACAGGTCCTGGACTTCTATGATCGCGGACCCGAAGCGCGTGGCTACACCGTGCCCAATCTGGACTTCGTCATGCAGCCGGGTCCCTTGAACTTGAGCGTCGATGAAAAGCGTCAGCTGCTGGTGTTCTTGCGCGAGGGCCTGACCGACCTCAGCAGCCTGCCGGGGGTGCCCAGCAGCGTGCCAAGCGGGCTGGTTCCCGGGGGAACTCCCCCGCCCGTTGATGGATAGGGATCGGGTCGAGCCGAAGACGGTTTCGCGGCGCTGGACAGCGCGGCTAGCGCGGGGGCAGCGTGGGGCCGCCGGGTAGACGTTCGAGCATCTTTTGGCAGTGCTGACGCAGGGCGGCCTCTTCACCGACGCTGGTCGGTGGGATGGTCTGCAGCGAGGCAAGCAAGGCGGTCAGCCCCAGACGTGCAGCGAAGATGTTGCCGGTCGCAGCCAGGATTTCGCACTCGGCCAAACGGACATCGACATCCGCGCGCCAAGGCTGCGGCAGGCGCTGCAGAACAGCGCGAGCTTGCATGGCAGCGGCGGCGCGCTCTCCCGGCAGGGCGGCGCACAGCATCGATCGGATCAGCAGCGCAGGCAGCGCGGCACGCTTGAGCTGCGCCAAGTCCGGCAGAAGTGGCTTCAGAAGGTTCTGCGCATC
>JAYRFD010001033.1:0-5480 GCA_041908565.1 Polyangia bacterium
AACCCCGCGCCGTTTGATCGCCACATCGCCGCCGGTCAAGTGACGCGCTGGTTTGTCGCCAAAGCTGCTGAGGTCAGCCGCCTGCATGCGGCGCTGTGGTCGCGCGTGCAAGCGCTGCTGCAGACGGAAAAAGGCGCCGTCAACGAGCGTCCGCTGTGCGTGCCAGGCGATGCCCGCGTGCTGTTGTCCGATGCGGAAGCCCTGCCGCTGTGGGCCGGCAGCGTCGACTGCATCGTGACCTCGCCGCCGTATCTGGGCACCTACGACTATGTCGATCACCACATGCGGCGCTATCCCTGGCTGGGCATCGATCCGGCGCCGATCGCGCGCGCCGAAATGGCCGCCCGTCGTCACGGGCAAGAGAGCAGCCTAAAGACGCTGCTGCAGTCGCACCAAGCGGACAGCGATCGCTGGGTGGCCGGCGCCGCCCGCCTGCTGAAGCCCGAAGGCACCCTGCATGTCTTGGTCGGTGACTCGCTGGTGCAGGGCGAAGTGGTGCGCGGCGATCTGCCCATCCGTCGCGCCGCCGAGTCCTGCGGTCTGCGCTTTGTCGCCCGCGTCGCCGCCGAGCGTCCCCACTTCTTGTCCAGCACGACCCCGGCCATGGCCGACGGTGCGCCGCCTCGACTTGAGCACCTGTTGACGTTCCGCGGTGTGGCTTCATAAGGTGCAAAGAGTCGGACGGCTCTGCTTCCTTCGGCCCGTGACTGCGCCATGAACCTGCTTCAGCACGCCTTGTTCGTCTTGCCGCTGCTCTTGTTTGCCGGCTTCTTTTCCGGCACCGAGACGGCCCTGCTGTCGCTGTCCCTGGCCCAGCGCGAGGCCCTGCGCCAAGCGTCGCAGTCGTCGGCCGATCGGCTAAGCAACCGCGTCCTGTGGCTGCTGTCGAACCCGCGTCGTCTGATCACGACGATCATCCTGGGCAACGAGATCACCAACATCTTGTTGTCCGAAGTGATGACCGATCTGGTCGAGCAGCTTTTTCACCTGCTGCCCCAGCGCCTGTTCGCCGCGCTGCAGCCTTCCAAAGACGTCGTCGTCGCCGTCGCTGCGACGCTTTTGACCGTGCCGATCCTGGTCACCTTTGGCGAGCTAATTCCTAAGACCATCGGCATCAAGCTAAACGAGCGCTGGGCCCGCATCGTGGCCGGGCCGACCTTCGTTTTGACCTGGGTGCTGGCCATCCCGCGCTGGATCATCAGCGGCATCGCTTCGGCGGTGCTGTTCCTGCTTGGGCAGCGGGCCCGCCACAGCGAGACGCCGCAGGTGCTCAGCGAAAAGCAGTTCCGCACCCTGGTCGATCTGGGCAGCGCCGAGGGCGAGATCCAGCGCACCGAAGCCCAGCTAATCCACAACGTCTTGGACTTTGGCGACCTGACCGTGCGCGAAGTGATGACGCCGGCCGGTCGCGTGTTTTCGCTGCCCTATGACCTGCCCCTGGGCCGCGCCGCCGAAGCCGTGACCCGGCAGCGCTATTCGCGGGTGCCGGTGTACCGCGGTCGCAAGGACAACATCGTCGGCATCCTGTTTGCCAAGGACATGGTCGGCGTCAGCATCGGCACCAGCGGTCGCAGCAAGCTCTCGGATCTGCTGCATCCTCCGCTGTTTGTGCCGCGGCGCGCCAAGGCCGAGCGCGTCTTTCGCGAGTTTCAGCGACGCAAGACGCACATGGCCCTGGTCGTCGACGAATACGGTCGCTTGGCCGGCGTCGTCACCATGGAAGATCTGCTGGACTGGCTGTTTGGTGACATCGCCGATGCGGCCGTCTTGGCTTCGCAGAACAGCCTGCCGGGATCGGCGCGCCCCTCGCTGCCTCATGCCGCGGCGTCGGATGCGGCGGCGGCTGAAGCTGGTCCCGACGATCGCGGGGCCGACGATCGCGGGGCTGATGCACCGGGGCCGGTGTCCGATCCGCAGCTTGGACGATCGTTCGCGTCCACCGGCGCACCAGCCGGCGAACAAAGGGGCGAACAGACCGGCGAAGTGCCCCCCGTTCCGGTCCACACGCTGGCCGAACGGACGGGCGAAGTGGCCGCCGTGCGGATCGGATCGAAGCTGGAGTCGAGCGGTCTGCACGCCACGGGGCTGGATGCCAGCGGCGAAGTCGCCCCCGTGCGCCTGCCGCCAGCGGGCTCCGCCAAGACGGAGGATCCGTCGTGATCTGGCTTCCCTTTGTCATCGCCGCCGTCTGCCTGGTGCTAGAGGCCTTCTTTTCCAGCAGCGAGATCGCCATCGTCAGCGCCGACCGCGCCCACATCCGCAAGCTGGCCGAAGCCGGCAATCGCGGCGCGCAGGTCGTCGAGCACTTCTTCAGTCAGCCGCACCGCCTGCTGGCGACCACCCTGTTGGGCACGCAGCTTTCCGTCGTCACATCCACCGTCGTCATCACGCTGTGGCTGTACCGCTTCGATCGCGCCCACGTCGAGCTGTACCTGATGCTGGTGCTGACGCCGATCATCGTCACCTTTGGCGAGATCGTCCCCAAGGCCATCGTCCGCCAGCACGCCAACCGCTTGGCTCCTGGCATGGCTCTGTTCCTGTTTGCCGCCATGCAGATCCTGCGCCCCGCCGTGTCGCTGCTGTCGGCGCTGGCCGCCTGGACGCAGACGCGCCTGGGCATCGAACTGCACCAGCCGCTGGTCACCCGCGAAGAGATCGAGACCCTGGTCAACGCGCCGCCTTCGGTTGCAACCACCGGTCCGCAGGGGGCGCCGCCGCCGGCCAGCGATGTCACCGAAGGCGAGCGATCGATGATCTCGCGCATCTTGGATCTGTCGGACGCCACCGTCGACACGGTCATGGTTCCACTGTCCGATGTCACCGCGCTTTCAGCCAGCGCCCGCGTGCAAGACATCGCGCGCGAGATCGCCGACAAGAAATACAGCCGCATCCCGATCTATCGCGAGCGCTTGGACCAGATCGTCGGCGTCGTCCATGCATTTGAAGTTCTCAAAGCGGCGCGCAGCACCATGACCGCGGCGGAGCTGATGCGCCCGCCGATCTACGTCCCCGAATCGACCAAGGCCATGGAGCTGTTCACGCGGCTCGAGCGGGCTCGCCAAGGCATGGCCGTCGTCGTCGACGAGTACGGCGGCGCGGTCGGCGTCGTCACCATGGAAGACATCCTGGAAGAAGTGGTCGGTGAGATCGAAGACGAGCACGACGAGGCCCCGCAGCTTTTCAGCCGCGAACGCGACGGCAGCTTCCGCGTCAAGGCGCGCATCGCCATCGCCCAGCTAAACCGCGAGCTCAGCAAAGACCTGGGGGCGGAGCTGCCCGAGTCCGATGACTACGAATCGCTGGCCGGCCTGATCTTGGATCGCCTGCGCCACATCCCGCGCCCCGGCGAGTCGATGCGGGTCGGCGCCATCGTCATCCAGATCGTCACCTCCAGCGAGCGCCGCATCGAAGAGTGCATCCTGCGCAGCCAGAAGAAGCGCTAATCGGCCGAACTGGGCCTTGGCCGCGCCGGCCTCTTCCTCATCACCCGCCCCGACCGAAGCCTGCCGTCCCATGCCGCGACGTTCCACTGCCAAGCCCGCTTGTCCCACACCTTCCGCCGCGGAGCATTCGCCCCCCCTTCTGCGCCACCGCGGCGATCTCGATCGCTTGCCCATCGACCCGGCGGACCGGCAGCGCAGCCAGGCGGCCGAGGCGGCCTTCAACGTCCGCGCACCGACGCCCTACCTGCAGCGGATCGACTGGCAGAACCCGCGCGATCCCGTGCGCCTGCAGGTCATCCCGCAAGCCGAAGAGCTGGCCTGGGATCTGCGCGAAGCCGAAGATCCGATCGGCGACCGCCGGCACAGCCCGGTGCCTCGGCTGGTGCATCGCTATCCCGATCGCGTCCTTCTGATGCCGACGTATCGCTGCGCCGTGTACTGCCGCCACTGCTTCCGCAAAGAGACGGTCGACGACGAAGACGCGGGCTTCCGCATCGAAAGCCTTGAGCCAGCCTTCGCCTATCTGGCCGCGCATCCCGAGATTCGCGAGGTCATCCTGACCGGCGGCGATCCCTGGGTGCTCAGCAACGCGCAGCTTGCGCAGATCCGCGGGCGCTTGGAAGGCATCGCCCACCTGCGCCTGTTGCGCGTGCACACGCGGGTCCCGGTGGTGCAGCCGGATCGGGTGACCCCCGGTCTGGTGCAGGCCCTGCGCGGTCGCTTGATGGTCTGCGTTGTCACCCACTTCAACCACCCCAACGAGATCACGGAACAGACGGCGACAGCGGCCCGCACCCTGCGCGAAGCCGGCTTCATGCTGCTGAACCAGACCGTTCTTCTGCGCGGCATCAACGACGATCGCGACACGCTGCAGACCCTGTTTCGCGAGCTTGTCTACACCCTGGGCATCAAGCCGTACTACCTGCATCACTGCGACCAGACCAAGGGGCTTTCCCACCTGCGCACGACCATCGACACCGGGCTGCAGATCATGGGCAGCCTGCGCGGTCCTTTGTCGGGGGTGTGCCTGCCGGCCTACGTGCTGGATCTGCCCGGCGGGCACGGCAAGACGCCGCTGGGGCCGCTGTCGATCGAGTCGCGATCCGGCTTTGACTGGGTGTTCAAGAGCTTCCGCGGCGAGTCTTGTCCCTACACCGAGATCGTCCCGGAAAACCCGCCGCTCGCCGCCGCTTCTGAATCGGACTAGCAGGCTTGGGCGACGGTCGGACGGGGTTGGGAAGTTCCCTGGTGACAGGCGTCGCGGACCTCGATATCCTGTCCTGCGGTTTTGTTGCCATGGCTGATAAGTACCCAATGACTCCGCGTGGCCTTGCCGTGCTGAAGGATGAGCTGAAGCAGCGCAAGGAAGTCGAGCGACCGCGAATCGTCCGTGCCATCGAGGAAGCTCGCGCACACGGTGACTTGAGCGAAAACGCTGAGTACAGCGCCGCCAAGGAAGCGCAGTCGCACAACGAAGGCCGCATCAGCAAGCTGGAAGAGCTGATCGCGCTTTCCGATGTCATCGATCCGGCGACGCTGTCTGGCGACAAGGTCGTCTTCGGCGCCACCGTCACCATCGAAGACACCGAAAGCGGCGAGCGCCAGACCTTCGCCATCGTCGGGGAACACGAAGGCGACATCAAGTCCGGCCGCATGAGCATCACCGCACCGGTGGCCCGCGCCATGATCGGCCGTGTCAAGGGCGACGTGGTCCAGGTCAAGACGCCGCGCGGCCAGCGCGAGTACGAGATCTCGTCGCTGAAGTTCGTGTCCCTGGAAGGCTAAGGCCCAGGCCCCCCCGTTGTCCGCACCGTCGCCTGTGCTGCCTGCGCCCTCGCCGTCGCCCGGTGCGGCATCTCCCCGGCGCGACGCCTGGCTGGATGCAGGCTGGGGGCTTCTGATCGCGCTGCTCTTGCTGTCGCTGCTCGTAATCTCCGCCAGCCCCAGCCGCGCCGACCGCGGCTTTATCTACGTCGACTTCTAACGGAATACGTATCAAAAGCGAGGGGCCGCCCTAATTCGCGTGCGGCAGGCTCC
>JAYRFD010001034.1:0-9835 GCA_041908565.1 Polyangia bacterium
GATGGATCGCGCTGTACGCTGCCCTGGCCTTCCAACGTGTTTACGCGCCTGGATCCCAGCAGTCCGACGGGGCTGCGGCTGAACCTGAACCCGGCGCAGCTTGGCCAAAACGTCGCGCAGAGCGGCGATGACACCCGCGCACTGAATCGCGCCGACGGCTTTTCGCGCATCACTCCGCTGGTCGTCGGCTTTTCGCCGCCGCTGGATCCTGCGACGGTATCCAGCAGAAACGGCGGGGCGACTGGACCGCTTTGCTAATCGGTGCACAAGCGGGCGCGCCGGACTTTGGCGCCGTGACCGCGGTGCCAGCGACGACGACCGATGACATGGGGCAGCCCGGCGGAGCCAGCTTGCTGATCGGTCATCCGATGCGACCGCTTCTGCCGGCGCATGACTACGTCGCGGTGGTGCTCGACTCGCTGCGCGATGTGCATGGGCAGGCCTATGCCGCGCCACGTTCTGTGCAGGTGGCGCTGGGCTTGGCCGCCCCGGCCTCGCAAGACGACGCCCGGCTTTGGGGGTATCACGCGCCGACGCGGCAGGCTCTGCAGGCAGCCGGCATCGATGCGGCGCGCGTGCTGCGCCTGTGGTCGTTTACAACACGCTCATCCACCGACGGGACGCGACGTCTGCGCGCGATGATCGCGGCAATGCAGAACGCCGTGAAAGAAGGTCGAGTGTCGGTCGCCATCGAATCGGTGACGCCTTCGGCTCCGCCGCTTTTGGCGACGGTGGTGGGCCGCATCGATGGCATTCCGGACTTCGTCGATGGCCAAGCGGGGATTCGCACCGACGCAAGCGGTGCTCCGCAGGCCGGTGGCACTACCAGCGCGCCGTTTCGCATCACGCTGCCGTCTGGGGCGGGCGACTATCGCATCATCTATTACGGTCACGGCACGGGCGGCAGCCTGGACGATGACACCTTCGATCTGCAGCTCGCGACGTTGGGCGTGGCGAAGGTCAGCTTCCGCTTTGATGGATGGACCGATGCCGACTTTGTTCCGACGCTGGCCGGGCTGCAGCGTCTGTTCTCCGGCGCCGATCACTTCCTGGCGCTGACCCTGCAGTCGCTGGCTCGCGCTGCGGCGGTGCAGGCTGCGCTGGGGGGCGCCTTGGGCGATGCGCTGGCGGCTCCGATGCTGGGAACGCCGACGGGATCGGTGGTCAACCCGGCCGCAGGACGCCGGCCAAGGCTGCAGGCGCAGGCGTATGCCGGTGGTTCGCTGGGCGGCACGCTGGGCCTGGTCATCGCATCCAGCCTGCCCGATATCGACTATGCGGTGCTGAATGTGCCAGGCGCCGGCTGGACCCACTTTGTTCCCGATTCGCTGATCTGGAACGTGCCCGACGCGCTTTTGGCCAGCATCTATGGATCGCTGTTCGACAGCCGCATGGCCTTGGCCATGACGCAGACCATCTGGGATGAAATGGACGGCGCGTCGTTCGTCGACAGTCCGCCCAAGTTCAGCCTGGTGCAAGAGAGCATCGGCGACCCCGTCCTGCCCAACGTCGGCAGCGAGATCCTGGCCGGCGTCGTCGGAGCCCGCCAGCTTGGCGAGGTGCTGCAGCCGATCCCCGGCATCACCCCGACCGCTTCACCGGTTCGCGGCAGCGCCCTGACGCAGTATCGCGTCCCGCGATCGCTGCGCGACTTTCAAGTCCACGGCTTCATCACCTGTCGCAACGCCGCGGGACAAGCGGCGCAGGCCCAGGTCCTGTCCTTCCTGCAGTCCGCGTGGGCCGGCGACCCGCGTATTGATCTACCGGCAGGCTGCAGCAACGGAAGCTGCGACTTTTCCATGCGCGTCCGTCGCTGCGACGAATAGGTCCGGCACCGCCGAAAAAACGCCGCCGCTGAAAATCAGTTCCCCCCAGCACCAGCCCGCGGCACGATCGCACCGGTCGGAACGGACAGAAGGAGCCCATGCCTGGATCAAACCTGCTGGCCTTGATTGACGATATTGCGACGCTGCTCGACGACGTCCTGGTGATGACCAAGGTCGCGGCGAAGAAAACCAGTGGTGTGCTTGGCGACGACTTGGCGCTAAATGCGCAGCAAGTGACGGGGATCTCTGCCGATCGCGAGCTGCCTGTGGTCTGGGCCGTGGCCAAGGGATCGATCGTCAACAAGCTGATCTTGGTGCCCACCGCGTTGGCCATCAGCGCCGTCGCACCGTGGCTGGTGACGCCACTTCTTATGGTGGGCGGACTGTATCTGTGCTTCGAAGGCTTTGAAAAAGTCGCGCACAAGCTGCTGCACAAACCGCAGGAAGATCACGCCCATCACCAGGCCTTGATAGACGCAGTTTCCGACGACCAGATCGATCTGGTGGCCTTCGAGCGCGACAAGATCAAAGGCGCGGTTCGCACCGACTTCATCCTGTCGGCCGAGATCATCGTGATCGCACTTGGGACCGTGGCCACGGCTTCGTTTACCTCGCGCGTGGTGGCGCTGTCTTTGATCTCGCTGCTGATGACCATCGGCGTGTACGGGCTGGTGGCGGGGATCGTCAAGCTCGACGATCTGGGGCTGTACCTGAACGGCAAGCCAGGCGCGGCGCAGACGGTGGGCCGGCTGATTCTGAAGGCGGCTCCGCTCTTGATGAAATGCCTGTCCATCGGTGGGACCGCGGCGATGTTCTTGGTCGGTGGCAGCATCCTGATCCATGGCATCCCGCCGCTGCATCACGCGCTGCAGGGCCTGGGGCAAGCGGCGGCGGCGCTGCCCACGCTGGGTTGGTTGTTGGGGCCGCTTGTCGGAATCGGGCTGGATGGGATCGTGGGGGTGGCGGCGGGCGGCCTGACGCTGTCGCTGTTTGTCGTCGCAAAGCGGCTCTTGCGCCGCGGCTGACAGGTCCCGTGCAGCTGCACGGCGTTTCGGATCGGCGTGCCCGGTGGAGCTTCGACCCACTCTCGGCGGAAGCTGGCAGTGCTGCACAGCGGCTCCATCGTTCGTCTGCGGCCCGCCGGCGATCGTGAGATCGCTTTCGAGTCGCTTGCGCTGGGCCCGGCAGCGATCCCGCAGACAGCGGTCTATGGGGCGCGGGTCGTGGGGGCCAGCGCCGCTCGATCGATGTCGACCACGACGGCGGCATGGTCGGACACAGGCTCGCCCTGCGGGTCGCGCGGCCAGTCCATGGGGTCGGCGACACCGGCGAACACGGGCACTACACCGCGCCCCGCAAACCAGTCCAGGCGCGCCGGGACGACAAAGTTCCACGGGCGCAGCCGCCGTCGCAGCAGCCACGTCAAGAAGCGCCCGGCCTTCTTCTGCGCTTTCTGGATGGCGTAAGGATGCTGCAGGTCGTAGTGAATGGTGCCGCGCGTGCGATCATTGAGCCCATCGATAGACAGCCCATGCTGCGCCAGCACATCGAACATCGGGCGCTCGTACAGGCGCTCGGGTGTCATGTAGCCGTCGACAGTGGGCTTGAAGCCGGTCACGAAGTACTTGTGCAGAAGATCCTTCAGAAGCGGCCCGGTCGCCGACGCATCGTACGTCGTTGAGTTGAAGTCGCCGCCCAGCAGCAACGGATTGGCACCCATGGCATCGGCGCGGTCCAAAAGCGCCGCAAGCTGTGCTGCCCGCCCCGCCGGCGACGCGTTCGAGTCCAGGTGACAGCCGGCCAGGAACAGCGGACCTTCGGGTGCAAGGAGCTCGCACAGCAGCGCGCGCTTCTTGCCCAGCCGCTTTTCCGACGACGAAAACTTGTCGCGAAGCTCGGGCAGGTCGACGTTTTCAACGCGGCCCAGGGGCAGCCGCGACAAAACGGCGGCTCCGGCCAAGGCCAAGGTGTTTTCGCGCCCATCGGGATTTTCGCCCCAGTCATCTTCCAAGGTCAGATAGGAAACGCCGAAGGCGTAATGCATGCGCAGGGCCAGCGCTAGCTCGCGAGCGACGGCGCGATTGCCCGAGCGCCCCAGGCCATGATCGACTTCGGACAGCAGCAGCACGTCGGCATCGCGCAGCAGTGGATCTTCGCGCAGCGCGCGCACGATGCCGTCGAAGCAAAGGCCGCGGCGAATGTTCCAAGCCACCACGCGCAGCGTCGGCGCCGCTCGGTCGGTGGCATGGGCGTGACTACCGCGCTCGATGCCGTTTAGAAGCTGTGTCAGCTCACCTTCGATCTGCGCGTAAAGGGGGCTGCGCAAAAGGTCGGCTCGACGGCGAATGGCCCGCAAAGCAGGGAAGTGCGGGGTCAGCTCGTGCCGAAGCGGCGTGAAGTCCAGGTCGGTGGTCTGGGCGGCCATGGCGGCGCGCGGAGTATTTCGCAGTTTCGGCGCGAAGCAAGCCCTGTCTGTGCCAACCAGCGCGGGCGTCGTCGGGGTTTGGCTGGGACCCCGAAACGTGGAAAATCGAAGCGGGCCGGGCGACGACTGTGCATATGATGCGCCATGCTTGCCCCGCGCGAACCCTGGCTAACTCTTTTTTTCCGTCTGAGCCTGGCGGCGCTGATGATCTTTGCGGGAGTGTCTCACTTCGTCAGTCCGGGCTTCTTCACGGTCATGGTCCCGCCGCAGCTTCCGTCGCCACTTGCGCTGGTGTTGATCAGCGGAGCGGCCGAGATCGGGCTGGGCCTGGGCCTGCTGCATCCGCGGCTCCGTCGATTGGCGGCCAAAGGACTTATTGTCTTATATATTGCGGTATTCCCTGCCAATATTTATATGGCATTGGCAGAGATCCCGCTGGCCGGTCTCCGCACCCAGCCATGGATGCTGTGGGCTCGTCTGCCGATGCAAGCGGTCTTCATTTTATGGGCCTATTTATTGGGGCGTGATTCGTCTGGGAAAAGTGCATAAGAAGGGGCATATTTGGCATTGAATGCCCACGGCGCTCCATCGTGCACGGCTGGGCTCCTCCCTGCTGCGTCGGGTCCCCCCTCCGCGGACTCCTTTTTCGAGAGTCAGTCTCGTTTTGGGCCGGCTCAAGAAAGGAGATCCTGATCTTGCAGAACGTCGGCCATGCGTTCGCGCAGATCGGATTCTGTGGCGGGACAGCCAAGGGGCAGGGCCAGTGCATCCAAGAAGCCCTGCAGGCGACGCGGGAACCACGGGTTGTCGTCGCCGGCAGCGGCCACACCCAAGTCGACATAGTGAATCTGTCGCGCGGCATCTGCCCGCTGTCGTTGCAGCAGCAGCAGGAACTGTTTGTGCCCTTGGAATAGCTCGCCTTGCACCACGATGATCTCGTGCCGTCGGCGAGGCTCTGTCACCTTGCTGTAGTGTTTCCATCGTCCGCAGCGCAGCGCGTCGGTATCCAGGAACAGTCCGCCCGCCAGATCGGGGCCGCTGGCGCTGAAAACGTCGAGCTTGGCAGATTCCTTTTTCTGCCGCTGGATGTGCTGCGCTTCGTGAAACACGGCCGCTGCTGCGGCCTGCCACGCGTGCTGGCGATGCGCGCTTCCGGCGCTGTCCGTGTCCGCAGGTGGCGCAGAACCAGCAGATCCATCCGCGCTGAGGTCCTGCAAGATGAACGCATCTTCCCGGCTGGGGTGACGCAGACGCAGCGGCGCCAGGTCGTCGCTTAACAACAGATACGGGCGCGCTTGCAGAAGGATCGTCTTGCCCGCCAGATCCTCGCGCCCCAAAAGCGGCGCTAGCTGATCCAGCCATTCTGCGCTGCTGCCGTAGTCGGCGGTCATAAACACACAGACCACATCGACTTGGGGCAGCAGATCGGACAGTGGCTTTTCGGATGCGCCTTTCGACCGAAGCTGTGGCGATTGACGTGCTCTGCACAGCCCCGTTGCGTCCAGCCGTCGCAGCGCGCTGTCGAATTCACCCACCAAGCCACGGCCGGTGGCATGGGCGCAGGACAGAAGCTGGATGCGTTGGCCGGGTGGGGGCATCGGCAGAGTGAACAGACTTAACTCCGCATGTTATCTCGGAGATTCCCGTGATAACATCGCGCTCCGAGGGGCTGCGTGGCGACGTCAAGACCAGTGCGCATGCACGTGATGCACGGCAGGGGAGACCCACAGCCGTTTGCTGCGCTGCGCCGCCACCCTTCTTCCTTGCTGCGCGCCGGTCGGATCCAGCTGTCGCATTCGGCAGAGTTTGCCGACGACGCGCAGGAAGCACGCAGCGACGCGCTGCATGCTGCCGAGATATTCCTGTTTCTGTACAGTGATTCCGTTTTTGAACCATCGGCTGATCTGCGCGAACGTCTGCGCAGAATCCGCGCCACCTGGAACCAGCCAGAAGCCAGAGTCCTTTTTCTATCCACGCACGGCACTGCCGTCCCGACGTGGCTGCAGCAGGACCTGGGCTTTGTGTCAATGTCCATCGTCGCTGATGAAGAGAAAAAGGGGTCCGATACCTTGTTCTTTGATGCCGCCAAGTGGCTGCAGCGCGCGGCGCAGGCGGTGCAACGGGAAGTCGCTGCAAGCGATGGGATACTGCGTGGGGCGCAGCCCGCGCGGGGTGATGTGGTGCCGCTCAGCGGACTTCCCAAGAAGCGCTATGCCGTGCTGGTCGGCGTGAACTACTGCTTTCATGAACAGGCGTTTCCGCCCCTGAACTTCTGCGTCAACGACGTGCGGACCCTGGCGCAGACGCTAGAGTCGGCCGGCTATTCCGTGGTCTGTCTGCACGACGAAAACCGGGACCCGCGCCTGCGTCCGGTGGGCCCGCGCGTGCAGGCGACGCTGTCGGCCCTGTGCGACGGGCGCGACCCGGAAGATCTGATCTTGGTTCACTTCGCCTGCCGTGGCTTTGTCCATGACAACAAGCAGTACCTGGCGCTGTGTGACACCGATCCGCGGCGCATCGCGGACACCGCGCTTTCGCTGTCTGCGATCGAGGCGCAGCTAAAGCGCAGCGCTGCCCGCCGCCGCGTCTTGGTCCTGGATGCCTGTCATTCCGGAGTCTCGCGCGGGACGCGAAGCGCAAACATCGGAATCAGTGAAGAGGCCTTGGCTCGCTATTCCTTTGAACAGGCTGAGGGCTTTGTTCGCATCGCCGCCAGCACCGAACAGCAGAAGGCGCAGGAGTGGCGTGATCAAAAGATGGGAGCCTTTAGCTATTTCTTGAACCAAGCGCTGCAGGGCACCGATACAGCGCGAAACCAGCTGGTTTTTGTGACGATGCAGAGCGCCGCGAACTATGTCCTGGCCAACCTGCGGGACTGGTCGTTCAAGAACCTGGGACTGCGTCAGGAACCCACGATTCAGTACGAAGGACTGGGCGAGCTGGTCCTGGTCGACCTGCGGGATTCGACAAAAAAGGAGTCCGCGTGAGAGTCCTTTTTCCTTTGTTCATCGCGCTGGTGAGCCTGCTTTTTTCAGGACTGGCGCCAGCAGCCAGCTTGGACTTGGATCCAAGTGAGCTGACGATTCGGGTGCAGCACGGCGAGACCATCGCGCGCAGGCTGCACATACGCACGTCCACCGACGTGGATGCGCTGGCCGTCGAGCCGTGTGAGCTAGCCATCGACAAGCAGCCGCACGCGTATTCCTTGCCAGGCCGGCGGCTGACGATGGAGGAGACCAGCAAGACCGGCAGCAGCCGCTTGTGGGTGTACCCGCTGGATCTGGATTTTCGCGACATGCCTGCCGGTGAATACAGCGGCAGCCTGGTCTTTGTCCACGCAAGCGGGTCGGTGAAGATTCCCATCAAGATCCAGGTGCGCGACCGTCCGTGGCTGCCGCTTGTGGTCCTGTTCGTCGGGATTCTGGTTGGCGTTGGGCTGTCGGCTTACCGTTCGCATGGTCGTCCGCGCGACGTGCTGTTGATGCGGCTGGGATTCCTACGTTCCTATGTGCAGCAGGATCCGCTGTTGCGGGACTCGATCTTCGATGCGGTCGGCGGTGAGGGCGCAGGTGAACCAAGCCGCAGTGGCGCCCCATCCAGCGACGGAAAAGCCGCGGCTCCTGCAGCGCGCAGCCGACGCACGCATCCGTTTCGCGCGCAGCTTGAGACGCTGCTTGTGCAGGTCGAGCTATCGCTGCAGGCCGAACAGCTTGAGACCGCGCGCAGTCACCTTTCGCAAGCCGATGAGCTATTCGGTCGCTATGTCTCGGCGCGTACCGAGTGGGCTCGCCAGCTTGGTTACTTGGCCGCCTTGCGTGAGCGCGTGCAGGCGCGAACTCCGTCGGGGGCGGTGGTGCGGCAGGCGTTGCTGGGCCGCATCGATGACTCGTTTTCGACGGCGCCCAGCCTGGGCAATCCTTCCGCGCTGGCTGCGAACGCACAGCGCGTCGTCGACCAGCTAACGGCATACGAAGGGCTAAGCGCGCGCTTGACGGCCTTCGAGGCGCAGATCGCGCTGTTTGCCACCGACACGCCACCGCGCTTTCGCGATCAGCTGACCGCGCTGCGCCGGCGGGCCGATGACAATCCACCAGCGGTCGATGCGCTGTCCGCCCTGCAGAAAGAAGCGGACGAAGCGATTGCCGCCGTGCAGGCTGCCCAGGCGGCCGCAGCAGCGGCAGCCAATGCCGGAGACTCGCCCGACGACGCGCCGATGCGAACGCTGGGGGAAGTGCGCGGCGTGGCCTTGGACGCCGGGGCCGCGGTGCCGGGCATGGAGCCCGTGCCCGTCGTGCAGTCGATGCTGCTATCGCAGCAGGCCCCGCAGCAGGCCGCCCAGCGCTTGCAGATCTTTTTGTACGGCAGCTACGGCGTGCTGCTGGTTCTTCTGGCCGGCACCGGCTTGAACGAAGTGTATGGCCGAAACTTCACCTTTGGCGCACAGCCCTTTACCGACTATCTGACCCTGCTTTTGTGGGGCTTCGGAGCCGAGGCTACGCGCGATTCAATCGTGTCGACCCTGCGCGGCCTGGGCGGCGAACGAGGCAAGGAAGCTGGAGCTGGTTCACCCAAAGAGTCTCCGTTGGTAGAACCCGGAAAACCAGGCTCTGTACCAGACCCGACTACGTCTTAAATGGTTATCGTGTGGATACGAAATCGCAGAATGAATCGATGAACATTATTTCTGTATTTTGAATAATTATCGAAAAAATCAATAATTTTTACCGTTAAGTGATTGATGAACGGATTACAAGAAGGCGGCGCCGGCTTCGTCTGCAAACAGCAGGCCGGCGGGGCTTAGGCGCAGGGGGGCGTCGGGGGCCAGGCGGCCTTGCTGGCGCAGGTCGGCGATGATGTCGGCGAAGTCGTGCTCGGGGTCGATGCCGTATTCGGCCTGGAACTCGGCGCGATGCACGCCTTCGATGCGGCGCAGCGACAGCCACATCGCCTCGCGCGTGAGGGCGTCGCCGTCGCGTTCTTCAAACAGGGCCAGACCCGGAAATGGCGCATCGGCTGGGGGCTCGGCAGCGACGGGCGGCGGCCTGGCCGTCGAGTCTGAGTCGGGATCGGCATACAGAGGCAAGCGGCCGTGGGCGGGCGGGGCCGTCGGCGCGACGCTTGACCGAATGGAGTCCTGCGCATCGGTCTGTTCCTGTGTATCGCCCGGTGCCCACAGGCGCAGATACGGATCGATGCCGCGCTGGTTGGCAAAGCGCTGGCCGGTGCCTGCCGGATGCTGACCAGGCTGCGCGGGCAGCCGACGGAACGAGTGCGCACCGACGCCCAGTCCCAGGTATTCGCCGCCGGTCCAGTACAGGCGGTTGTGACGGGCGCGCAGGTCGTGCGTGGCGTCGCGGCGCGCGAAGTTCGAGATCTCGTAGTGCACGAAGCCCGCATTCCCCAGGCGGTCTCGCACGCGCTCATAGGCGGCGGCCTGCACATCGGGATCGACGGGGGGCGCCGCGCCACGGCCAATCGCGGCGGAAAGCGGCGTGCGTGGCTCGACGGTTAGCAGGTACAGCGAGACATGCTCGGGCTGGGTCGAAAGCAGCGCATCTAAGTCGCTGTCTAGCTCTGAAAGTGA
>JAYRFD010001035.1:0-4909 GCA_041908565.1 Polyangia bacterium
GGCCCCGCGGTGCCGCCGCCGGCTCCGTCGCGCAGCACCCCGCTGTCGGCCTTCCCCAGCTGGGCTTCGGTTGCGTCGCCGGCTTCCAGCCCAGCTTGGATACAATAGCGCTCATGATCGCGGCTCTCCCGGTGGTTCTAGTTGCGAAAAGCCGATGGCGATCGGCTGTCTGCCGATCGTTTCTGACGGCGGCTTTGGCTGGTCTGTGTGTCCATGGGCAGGCACTGGCACAGCCGGCTGCCGCGCCCGCTGCTTCGGTTACGGCCTGTCCCACGTGGATGGCCGCCGACGATTCGGGAGCCTACTGGCTGTCGCAGTTTGACGACGGATCCCTGCACCGCTTGCCGCCCGATGGTCCCAGCACTCTTTTGGGACGGGGCTGCAGCCGCATGGGCGAAGGCACCGTGCGCATGGATCGCGAGGCGGTCTATTGCACCGACGGCAACTGGCAGAACATCCTGCGCATGGACAAGCGCGACGGCAGCCAGACCCTTTTGCGCGTGGCCAAGCCGCTGCGCGGATCGATCAAGCTGGTGGGCGACTCGATCGTGTTTGGCTTTACCGAGGGCGCTGATTGGAATCGCCTGGCCGTGCTACCCAAGCAGGGCGGCACGCCACGAGTCATCGCCAGCGTGGGAAGCAGCATCCAGGCCTTCGACGCCGACAGCCATGGCGTGGTCTGGCTGGATCAGCTGGGCAGCGTCTGGTCGGTGCCGCTTTCGGGGTCTGCTGCGCCGGGTCGACCGCCGGCTGTGCCGCGCAAGCTCAACGATGCTCGGCTGTGTGCGCAAGGCGCGCGAGTACCGGCCGACTGCGGGCTGGCCATCGACGGCGACTACATCTTTCTGTCGTATCAGCCGCGCTGCAGCGGCAACGATCCCTGCCCCAAGCCGACAGCACGCATCGAACGTATGGGCCGTGGCGGCGGTGGCTGGGTGTCCGTGGCCTTCGGGCAGAACACCATCCGCGGCCTTGCCATCGACGGCGACACCGTGACCTGGGCTGACTGCGTCGCAGGCACCATCGCGCGCATGCCGCGCCGTGGCGGGACCATCCGCGCCCTGCAGGCTCCCGGTGCGTGCTGGGCCTATGCCGTCGGGGACAAAGAAGTGTTCTGGTTCAACGCGGGCAAGCGGCTGGACTGGAGCGACTGTTCCCTGCAGCGCGCCCGCAAGTAGCGGCCCGCGAAAATGGAACATCCCTTCGACCGTTGGGGCCGCTAATACCCGACGTGCGCTTGCATGCGGAACTGATGCCGACCCGCCGCCAGATCGTCGCCGTACAGATAGGCATAGTCGGCCTGCAGCTTCAGAACGTGACCGGCCAGGTAATAGCTCAGCGCGCCGATCAGCTCGCGTCCGGTCTGGCTGATCTGCGTGATCAGGCTGGGGTCGGTATCGGCGGCCGCTAGCTCTTGGCTGTAGCGACCCGAGATCCCGATCTTCCACGGCGTGACATAGCCAAGCTGTACGAAATACCCCATGCCAGATCGGGAGTATTCGGTCTTGTCGTGCCCAGCTTCGATGCCCTGGTTGCTGTCGTGGTCGGCCTGGCGATAGAGCCACTCGGCCATCAGGGACAGGCCGCGCCACTTGAACAGCAGATCGAGCGCCGCGTGCAGGTAGTTAAACGATCCCAGGGTGTTGCGGGTGCCGGTGGTACTGCGCTGGCGAACGGCCGAGTGATTGAACGCAATGTTCCCAGCCAGCGACAGCTTGGGCCGCGCATGGCCTTCCAGATCGCCTTCGATCATGTCGTCGAACGCGCCCATCGGATTGAGCTGCAGACGTCCCGCATACAAAAGGCCCATGTCGGCGCCCAGCTGGTTGCGGCCTTCGCCGTTTCCGACGAACAGCTCGTAGCCCAGGCGTCCGCCCCAGCCGAATAGATCGTTCGAGAACAGCTTGATGCCGATGTCGCGGTCCAGGTTGAACTCGGCATTTACGATCGAACGATCGACAAGCTCGGCATTCTGCGACGAGATAACGCGTGCTCGGTTGAACGGCACCAGCTGCTGACCGACGCGGATCTTCAGGTCACGCCAGCGCACCCACTGCACGTACGCGTCGTAGATCAGGTTGTTCGAGATCGGGTCGTAGTCCTGGTTCGCAAACGCGACGTGCAGCATGTACTGCAGGTCACGACGCAGCACGTGGCCCTGCATGTACAAACGCGCGCGGCGGACCGCCAGATCGTGGCTGCGCTGTTCGTCGTGGGCCAGCAGCGAATAGCGCAGCATGAAGCGCCCGCGAAGTGTGATCGCAAGGGTGTCGCCCAGCGCAAACGTGAAGCCAGATCCCAGCTTGCCGCTCAGCGTGACCGGCATCGCAGCGGGGACCGAAGCCGATGATGACACCGGAGCCGAAGGCGAAGCGGGGACCAACGTGGGGACCGAAACCGACGGTGAAACTGCACCCGAAGCTGAGGGCGAAAGCGGAGCCCCTACCGGGATCGGCGTCTGCGCATCCATTGGGGCCGTCGATCGAGCGGGTTCGCTGACTGTCGGGGGGGCCGGTAGGCTGGGGACGCTGGCTGGACTGGCGTTAGGCAGCGGTTGCCAGCGGCTCGCCGGGGCCTGCGGGGCAGCCTGCGCAAAGGCCTCGGTTGGCAGAAGGGCAAGACAGCTCGCAAGGGGCAGGCAGCGGTTCCGTGTCATTACGTCTCCGTCGGGATAGGGCAGAGAAGGCGACTCAAACCGAAGATCATACGAAAGAGCGACGCGGTAACTGCGCGAAATCAGCCGGGAATTTTGTGGTGGTTGACGTGACCCGGAAGGACGGCGACCGTTTTATTGAGCAGTGACCGCTGGATAGCTCGCATGCGGGCGCTGGGATTGGGGGCGCTGCTCAGGGGGAAAACGATGAGCACGCGTACGGGATCGACCACCAAGAAGACCACGGGGAGCGGTAAGGGGACGGCCAAGAAGGCTGGCGCCACGACGAAGAAGGCCGCAGCGAAGAAGCCAGCGGCGAAGAAGACCGCAGCGACGAAGCCAGCGGCGAAGAAGACCGCAGCGACGAAGCCAGCGGCGAAAAAGGCCGCAGCGAAGAAGCCAGCGGCCAAGAATGCTGCGGTCAAGAAGCCGGCAGTCAAGGCGACCGCGCCGAAAGCCGAAGGGGGTCGCGGCAAGAAAGATCTGGCCGCCTTGGCGAAGGCCGCCGGTGAAGTGGCCGCGTCGGGCTCGCTGGTCAATCACGTGGTGTTCGTCATCGATCGCTCTGGGTCGATGAGTGGCATTCGCCAGAAGGTGGTCAGCGTCTTTAACAGCCAGCTTGCCGAGATCAAAAAGAACGCGGAATCGACGGGGCAGGCGACGTTTGTGACGCTGTACACGTTCCATTCGAACGTCGATACTCCGCGCTTTTTCGCCAAGCCGATCGCGGCGGTCGACAAGCTGGGCTCGATTAGCTGCACGGGCGCGACGGCTCTGTTGGATGCGACGGGCCAGGCCATCGTCGACTTGGGCGGCGTGCCGGGCGCCAAGATGGACAATGTTTCGTTCATCGTCCTGGTGCTGACCGACGGGTACGAAAACCACTCGCGCAAGTACAAGACGAAGATTCAGTCGATGATCAAGGCGGCGCAGGACACCGGGCGCTGGACCTTTGCCTTCTTGACGCCCAAGGGCGGTGAAGCGGCGCTGCTTCGCTTTGGCATTCCCGCCGGCAACATCCAGACCTGGACCACGGCCGGCAAGGGCGTGCAGACCATGGGGCAGGATCTGCAGCGCGGCCTGCAGACGTTTTATGAAGCGCGTCAGAACGGTCAGCGCGCCGTCGTCGGCGTGTTCACCACCAACTTGGCGCAGGTGTCGGTGGAAGCGGTCAGCGCCAGCATGACCGACAGCACGGATCAGTTCGTGCGCATTCCAGTGGCGACCGCGTCGGCGATTCGTCCGCTGGTGGAAGCTGAGCTGAAGTCGAAGTATCAGGCGGGCAACGGCTATTACGAGCTGACCAAGCCCGAGCTTGTGCAGGAGTACAAAGAGATCGCCATCGTCGACAAGACCAGCGGCAAGATCTACGCCGGCGATGCAGCGCGCACGCACTTGGGCTTGCCGGTTTCATCGCGCATCAAGGTGAAGCCGGGCGATCACGGCGGCTTCGCGATCTTCGTCCAGTCGACCTCGGTGAACCGCAAGCTCGTGCCGGGCACGACGCTGCTTTACAAGAAGGTCTAGCGCGCGTGACCGACGCAGACTACGGCGCCGCCCTTCTGCGCACGCTGTCTTGGGTTTGGCAGGCGCAAGCGGTGGTCATCGCGGCGGTGCTGGGCGCACTGCTGGGAGGATCGCTGCGTGCCGTGCTGCTGATGGCCTTGGACCGCGGGCACGGCTGGGTGCGCGCCGGTCTGCGTCTGGGGGCCGTCGGTGTCTACTTGGTCCTGGCCTTCGTCTATTCGGCGCTGGCGGCGCCGCTTATCACGGTCGACACGTCGAGCCTGGTGGCCGGCTGCGGGGCAATGCTTTTGCTTTCGGCAGGCGTCATCGTTTCGCGCGTGCTGTGGGGCTACGTGCCGCTGCCATCGGTGACGGCGCTGCTTCTGCGCATGCTGCTGTTGCTTTTGGTGCTGGTGCTGGCGCTTTTGGCCTTGATGCGGTCGGGGTTTGTCAACCTAACGACGGATCAGGTGGTGCTGCGGGTTGAAGTAACGGGCGAGACGCAGCCGCAGCTTGTCCGCTGGGCGGCGCCCGATCAGGCTCCGCGCGAAGAGGCGCTGCGTACGCACCACATCGTGCTGCGTCTACCCGACGGAGAGCGCATCGGCGAAGACTGGCTGTACGGCGACCAGATCGCGATCAAGGGCCGCGTGCTGCGCCTGCATCCGGCTTTGAACGCCGCCGGCCTGCACAACTTGTTTGAGCTGCAGTTCCTGCACAACGGCTACTTCAGCGCCGAACGACACAGCA
>JAYRFD010001036.1:0-1549 GCA_041908565.1 Polyangia bacterium
ACCAGGGCTCGATGCCGCGATGGGTTGCCTTCTGCCGGAGCTTGTTCCATGCGGTTCAAGCAACGCTTCACCAAGGCCGGATGCACGGCGGGTCCCCAGCCTGCATCCTGGCCGAACCCCGCCAAGCGTGAAAAGGCGACCTCTGCCGCTTCGCCGCTCTCTGCAAGCAAGTCAAACAGCAGGTCGCGCAGCCAAGGCTGTCGGCTCTTGCTGAAGAACACCGCATTGGAAAAATCGATCAGTTCGTGTGCCCGCGGCGTCTTTAACGAATGCCGGATGACATGGGCCGTATCGGACTCCGCACTTTGGGCCAAGATGCCGTACAGGGCGGTGTAGTCCGACAGCGGCAGGCGTTCTTTTTCGCGCAGAAGTGCTCGAAGCTGCGGCTCGTACGCCGCGGCGTTTCCCGGCTGCGCGATCAGTTCGACCGCGGTTTCGCGCACGATCGGCTGCGCGTGCGACAGCGCAGCGCGAAGCAGTGCGGGCCCGTCGAAGCCACCGCCCCACACAGCGGCCCGCAGCGCGGCGGCGTGGACCTTGGGATCGGAGCTGGTGAGGGCGACCGAAACCAGTTCCTTGCGCGAACCGGCGAGCGCCTTGGCATCCGGCTCGAGAAGCAAGCCCTCGAAGGCCTGTGCAAACACAATGGGGTCTGTGGTATCGGCAAGCCGCTGTCGCAGGATCTTTACGGCACCGGGGTCGCGCGCCGTCTTCAGCAACCAGATCGCGTTGCGCTGCACCTTTGGCGAAGGGTCCTGTGAGCGTCGCGCGATGTGCGCCAGCTCGTCGGGACGCACCGGCCCGTGGCGCCGCAGCGCTTCGCCGCGGGACGATTCATCCGCCGCATCCAAGATCCCATCAATCAGTGCCTGCTCCGCCCTGCGCTCGTTGAATCCCATGGCTTGATCCTTGCAGCTGCAGCTTGGCAGCGCAGTAACAGTGAGGCCCAGAAACAGCCAGCCGGCGATGGGACGCAGGCGGTCGCAGGCCATGACGCGGCAAACAGGAAGGCTCTGCGAAGTCATCTGCGAAGCTTACGCCGATGCCGCCCCACAAGAGCACTTTGTCGCGCTGACCGCGGCCTGAACGACATCAATGAGCGACCTGCTTTTTTAGCCATCCCCACCCGGAACTCAGGGTTTCCTTGGCTCCGTTCCAGGTTCCCTTGGCCGCCTCGGTCGCGGTGTTTACGCCATTGCTCAGCGTCTGCTTGGCGCCGTTCCAGGTCTGCCCGACCGTCTCTGTGACATCGCGACCTAGCTGTTTGGCGCCGTCCCACGCCTGTCCCAGCTTTTCTTTGCCCGCAGCGACACCGTTGTTGAGCGTTTCCTTGCCCCAATCGACCGCCCGACCGCCCATGTCTTTGGTGAAATCCCAGCCGGCACGGCCAAGATCCTTGGCGGCGGTCCAGCCGTTCTGGATGCCGCCCCAGGCTTCGCCGCCCTTCTGCTTCGCCCAGTCCCACGCCTGGCCGCCGGCGTTCTGGATGCCGCCCCAGGCTTCGCCGCCCTTCTGCTTCGTCCAGTCCCACGCCTGGCCGCCGGCATTC
>JAYRFD010001037.1:0-1615 GCA_041908565.1 Polyangia bacterium
CGGCTCATAACCGGGAGCGCGCGCTCCGACAAACCAGCCTTCGACGATGCACAGACGCAGCGGCGAATGGACGGGGAAGGTGCGGATGTGGGCCGGCAGGCGGCGTTCGGCATCGCGATCGAACCCCGGCACGTCGATGTGAACCGGCGCGGTGTTTGGTGCCCGGACCTGCGCCATGAAGGTGGCCAGCCGCGAAAGGTCGTGAGTGCCCGGCGGTCCTCGACGGGAAAAGCCGCGCGCCTGGCGTTCCGCGGGTTCCAGATAGAAGTCGTCCAGCGACACCACCAGCGACGCCACCCCCGGCCGCGCCGCGAATTCGCGGGCCCACGTCGACTTGCCACAGCCCGGCAGTCCCACCACCCCGACGACCAGCGCTCGATCGCGCGTGCGATCCAAGGCATCGCGCAGCCAGTCGGACAGGCTGGGCGATGGGCAGGCGGAAGAGGGCGTGGCGGGCGCGATCATGGCTGGTGGGGAGGCTCGGTTTGCTGGAAAGAGACAAACATCGGTTGGTTAATTTTCAGAAAAATTATTCCAAAAAACATCTGAATAGCTCTAATTTTCGGGTCGCCAGAGTTTCTGGCAGAAAGTTTAGCCAAAGTGAAAGGTTCGACCATGCCCGCTGAAGCTCGCCCCTTGCGTGACTTTCTGGAGATTCCCTACGACGCGCTGGAAGAGATGAACCTGGAGGCGAAGCAGCAGCGCATCGCGCGCGTGCCGGCGGATCAGATTCGCGAGCAGCGGGTCAAATACCTGACGGACGAGCGCCGCATCAAGGCCGTCACCGTGTGCTTCACCGATCTGGAAGGTCGGCTGCACATGCTGGATTACGACAAGAAGTTTCTGCTGAAGTCGCTGGACAACTTGACGTTCGATGGCTCGTCGGTGCGTGGCTTTTCGCAGCAGCACGAAAGCGACCTGCGGCTGCGCGTCGACTGGCCGTCGTTTTACTGGCTGCCCTCGGACGTGTTTGGGCCTGGCAAGGTCATCGCGTTTGCCGATGTCTGCGGTCGCGAAGGCGCGGCGTATGGCGCCGATATGCGGCAGCGCTTGAAGCACTACACCGACGAGCTGTTCAAGAAGGACGGCACCATCTGTCACGCCGCCAACGAGATCGAAGGCTTCCTGTTCCGCGGTCGCGATGCCGAGCGCCGCTTTCACGAGGTCGGCCGCTTCGACTTTTTGTCGACGGGCGGTTACTACCACTCGCTGCCGGGTGACGACCTGCGCCGCTTCATCGACCGCGCCGCCGAAGCGCAGCGCGCCATGGGCTTCGCCAACGAAAAAGATCACCCCGAGGTCGCGCCTTCGCAGTTCGAGATGAACTACTCGTACACCGAGGCGCTGATCGCCGCCGATCAGGTCCAGCTTTACAAGCTGTTGTGTCGCCAGATCGCGCAGAGCTTGGACATGACGGCGTGCTTTCTGCCCAAGCCGGTCACCGGCGTCAACGGCAACGGCATGCACACCAACCTGTCGTTGACGCGCAACGGCAAGAACCTGTTCTGGGATCCCAAGGGCAAAGACGGCCTGTCGACGATGGGCTGGGGCTGCGTCGATCGCATCCTGGCGGCGGCGCCCGACATCTGCTTGATCCTAAACGCCAGCGTCAACG
>JAYRFD010001038.1:0-8865 GCA_041908565.1 Polyangia bacterium
ACACAGAGCCGTCGTTTTGCCTTTGCCGCCGCCTAGATCCACCCCGATGAAGGTCTTGAAGGCAGCTCGCATGGCGTTCGCTGACGATGGCCGAACGGGCGCCCGGTCGTCAAGCGCCTCGGCAGCGCCCGAATGCGGCATTCGTTTGCATCGTTCGTTTGCGGCGTTCGTTTGCGGCATTCGCGCGCCGCAACCAGGCCGATGGAAGCAACTAGACGGGGATGATGCCGCGCTTGCGATACGGTCGTTCGACCGTGCGGTCCCAGCACATGCGCAGACCGTGCGCCAGCACACGGCGCGTGTCTCGAGGATCAATGACGTCGTCGACCAAGCCCCAGCCCGCCACCTTGCGAATATCGATGTGCGCCTGGATCGCTTGCACTAGCTGGGCTTTGACCTCGGGCGGGGGATCGCCGCCGGCAAACAGCTTCTTGCCGGCAATGCCGACCATGCCCTCGGCGCCCATCACGCTGATCTCGGCACCTGGCCAGGCCACCAGCAGATCGGGCTCATACGCGCGACCCGCCATGACGTAGTAGCCCGCGCCATAGCCCTTGCGCACCACCACCGTCAGCTTGGGCACCGTCGCCGAGGCCATGACATGCAGCATCTTGGCGCCGTGGCGAATGATGCCTTCGTGTTCGACCTTGCTGCCCACCATGAAGCCCGGCACGTCCATCAAGAAGACCAGCGGAATGCCAAACGCATCGCAGATCTGCATGAAGTGCGCGGCCTTGTCGGCGCTGTTGACGTCCAGCACGCCGCCTAGCTGCTTGGGGTTGTTGGCGACGATGCCGACGGGATAACCGCCGATACGAGCCAAGCAGGTGATGATGTTGCGCGCCCAGCGCGGCTTCAGATCCAGGATGTGCCCATCGTCGACGATCGTCTTGACGATGCTGTACATGTCATAGGCTTGCCGCGCGCTATCGGGCACCACATCCAGCAAGCTCTCGTCGCGGCGATCGACGGGATCGTTCACCGAGGTTCGGATGGGCGGACGTTCTTCGCAGTGCTGCGGCATGAACGACAGATAGTCTTTGATCAGCGCGATGCAGGTCGCTTCGTCGGCAACCTCGACATCGCCGACGCCGGACACTTCCGCGTGCACACGGGTGCCGCCCAGATCCTGCTCGCTGATGTCCTGCCCGGTGACCGCCTTGACCAAGGGCGGACCCCCCAGCGCCATCGAGCCCTGCCCGCGCACCATGGGCACGAAGTCCGCCAAGCCGGGAATGTAGGCCGTACCGGCGGCTCCGGGGCCGACCATCGCAGCGACCAGCGGCACCACGCCCGACATGATGACTTCTTCGCGGAACAGGTGGCCAGAGCCCGCGAACAGCGAGATGTTATCGCCCGACAGCGCGCCCTGCGGATCGATGCGCGCGCCCGCCGAGTCGATGAACCAGACCATGGGCATGCGACAGCGCAGGGCCAGCTCGCGCATGCGCGAGACCTTGACCTCGCCCGTCTGGCCAATCGAGCCGCCCTTGACCGTAAAGTCATATGCGGCGGCCGCCACCATGCGTCCGTTGACCGGGCCATATCCACAGACGACGGCGTCGGCCGGCGGCTTGTCCGCTTCGTTGCCGGTGCCCATCTGTGTGCCGTGGATGCCGACCTCGAAGAACTCGCCGCCGTCGAAGAAATGCGCCAGACGCTCGCGCGCAGTCAGCTTGCCGCGCTCGTGCTGCTTGGCCACTTTGTCGGGGCCACCCATCTCGCGGATCCGGGCCCGCTCGGCAGCCAAGGCTGCCACTCGTTCACGCATCACATTTCCCATGGCGGCAAGATAACAGAAGCGCGCGAGCGACTGGCAATGCCATTGGCTCCGCACGCAGCGAGCGGGGAAAGCGCAGAATCAGGTCAGAAAGAAGACAGCGCGGAGAAGGGGCGGCGCGGCCCCGCGATGCTCAGCGAGGCGCGAGAGAAAATCCGAGGAAGAGCTACGCGCGACGGCGCGCGGTGCGGGTCGCGAAGTACAGCGCGGCGGCGATGATCGATAGGCCCGCCAGCGTATTGGCGACCGACTCAGGGCCACGACCGGCGGGTCCCTGCACCAGAGCGCAGCGCGGTCCACCCTGCAGGCCGGGCTCGCAGGCATCGCCCAGGCCGTTGCCATTGGCGTCCTTCTGATCCGGGTTGGGGATGCCAGGGCAGTTGTCGCAGAAGTCACCGACCTTATCGTTGTCACGGTCTTCCTGCTTCGGGTTGGCAATGGTCGAGCAGTTGTCGCACGCATCGGGAACCCCATCTCCGTCGGTGTCGCGGTTGTCGGGATTCACCGTCATCGGGCACTTGTCGCAGGCATCGCCAACGCCATCGCGATCGGCATCTTTCTGATCGGCATTGGGATTGGCTGGGCAGTTGTCGCAGCCATCCGGGATGCCGTCGCCATCCGAGTCCTTCTGATCCGGGTTGGCCTTGCCAATGCAGTTGTCACACGCATCGCCGATGCCGTCGCCGTCCGAGTCCTTCTGATCCGGGTTGGCCAAAAGCGGGCAGGTGTCGCAGACGTCGCCGTGGCCGTCCCCGTCGGTATCCTTCTGATCGGGATTGGGAATATCGGGGCAGTTGTCGCAGGCATCGCCCAGCAAGTCACCGTCGCGGTCAGGCGCCAGGAACGGGCTGCAGCTCGCTGGCTTGCCCGGGCCCGGGGCGACGTAGTCATCGCAAGACCGATAGAACTTTACTTCCGTCGTCGGGGTGCACGTGTTGCCGTTGCGCACGTAGTCGATGCAATCGAAGCCAGTCCCAGGGTCTTTTTCGAAGGGCCGCAGGACTCCGTTGCAGTTCACGTCGGCGGTCTGCGCCTGAGCGGCGGGCGCTGCCAGCACAGTGCCCAGCGCGAACAGAACACCAACAAGCCAGCGAGTCTGCCGACGGCCAGGCTGAACAGCCACAGGCCGCGATGAGGTCAGACTGGAGACATTGGTTGCGATCATGTTCGTGACTCCTTCCATGGGTGCGATGACTTTACTTTACCTGGCCGGTGGTCGTGGTGAAAAAACAAGACCCGCTGACCGTCGACAGTCAGCGGGTCTATTGGTGTCTTGCTATCGCTTCGCTGCGTGTGCCGTTCGAAAACGGCGCGACTAGGGCTTCGCGCCAGCCTGTGCAGGCTTGGCCGGAGCCGCAGGCTTGGCTCCAGCCGGGGCGGCTGGCTTGGCTCCGGGAGCAGCAGCGGGCGTCGCTGGCTTCGCACCTGGCGTCGCTGGCTTCGCACCCGGCGTTGCCGGTCGAACGCCCGGCGCGCCGACCTGAGCACCGCCTGGACGCTGACCCGGGCGACCCGCCGGGCCCTTCTTGATCGTCGTGGGCAGTTGCGGCGGCACCTTGCACTTGGGCTCGTCGTGCTGCACGCCTTCCTGCTCCAGAATGATGAAGTCGACGCGGCGGTTCTTCGCGCGGTTATCCGGCGTGTCGTTGTCGACCAGCGGACAGCGGAAGCCGAAGCCCGCCGAGGTCAGACGGTACGTCTCGATGCCGTGCTCAACCAAGTAGACCATGACCGACGCCGCACGACGGTGCGACAGGTCCAGGTTGTACGCGTCAGAGCCATAGTTGTCCGTGTGGCCCTCGATGCGCATGCGCTTGATGTCGGGGCGCACCTTCAGCACGCGAACCACTTCATCCAGGATTGGGAAGCTGATCGGCAGGATGGTGTCTTTGTCGAACTCGAAGAAGATGCGCTCCGACAGAACCAGCTTGCCCTTCTTGATTTCGACGGTGGCCGGCGGCTTCGGACGATCCGGGCAGTCTTCTTTTTCTGGATCGCAGACCGGAGGCGGCGTGGGCGGCGGCGGCGGCGGCGGCGGCGGCGTCACGCAGTTGCCCTTTTCATCCTTGAGCATGCCTTGCGGAATCTGCTCTTGCGCACCTGGCAGGTTCGGGCAGAAATCCGGTGGCGGTGGCGGCGGCGGCGGCAGCGGCTTGGGCTGCTGCGGGATCTTCTGCCACGCATACGTCGCGCCAACAAACACGCGACCATCGGGCACACCGTAGCCAGGGTTCAGACCGGGGCCACCACCCACAAACAGCGTCCAGTCCTTGATCGCGGCCTTCAACGCCAGCGAGAGCTCTGCCGGGCTGGTGCGCAGCGAGTCGAACGGATAGTGCGTGATGCCAAAGACTTCGGCGACGGCGTAGAACGGGAACATGCGGTAGCGGAACATCTCGACCTGCATGCCCACCGCGTACGACAGGCCGCTGCCGGTCTTGATGTTGTAAAGCTGCTCGACCGAGCCGAACAGGCCGCCAAAGTTCAGCGCCATCGTCAAGCGACGGAACTGCAGGTGGCCAATCAAGCGCAGTGTGAAGGTCGGCAGACGCGATCCCAGGTAGCTGTTGGCGTTGCCGGTGGGCAGCGTCAAGTCACCGCTGGCAGCGACGCCGAACAGGGGCGCTCCGACGCTGGCGATGCGGTGGTTGTTCCAGATCACGCCCTTGAGCAAGAGGCGCAGATCTTCCTGCCCAGCCGAAGCGAGGTCTTGCGGCGGGGCCTTTCCACCATCCATCGACGGCGGAAATACGACCGACTGCAGCACGCTGTTGTCACAGGACGCGGGCGGGAACCCAACGCTGCCGTCAGCAGCGGTCGTGGGGGCCTGACCCGCGCACTGGAACACCGTGACCGGCAGAGCCAACGCAATCTGCAGACGGCGCCACAGCGCGATCGACACCGACAGATCCGCGGTCAATCGGTGCTTGATCAAATCGACGGTGGGCGTGTTGCCCAACACATAGACCAGCGGTCGATTCGCATAGTGCATGAACAGCTGCGGCACGACCTGCAGATGCGGGCCAACATCCGCCAAGTCGACGGACAGCAGCTTGGCGTTGCCAGGTGCCGGGTGGAAGCGGTTCATGTCCACAGCGGTGCCATCGCCAATGGCCATGGCGGGCGTCGCCGAAAACAGCGCCGCTGCGCATGCCGTCGCCCCAAGGAAGCGGGCTACGCCAGCGCAAAGAAAAGTAGATTGTGCTCGCATTGAGGGTTTCCGACCGATCGTGTGGGAAGTCAGGGACATGATCGAGGTGACGTCTACTTGCGCAGAATATCACGCAATTTGCGCCTTAGGGTAGACCGTAGATCGTGGGACGGCTGTCTGAGGCTGCCTCGACAGCACAGCCTGCTCGGCTACCGAGAGTGAACGCTACTCTGACATAGCCCGGCGCGCCCAGACAAGCCTTGCGCGAGGGGCCGATGGCTAAGCCAGCGGGAGCAGACACATCCCTGACTGTGCCCGCATTCTGGCCCGCGTATCGCGAGCCCACGGGGTCTACCGCTGCCCGATGCCCGCAGCCAGCCAGCGGCCTAGCCCGCACCGATCCAGCAAGACTCCCGTCGGAAAAGTGGCCTGCTCCACAAGACAGAACGGGCCTGGCGTCACGCCGCATGCCGTTGCCCGGAGCGGTCTGAAAACCGACCGCGGACCGGCGAAAAAAACCGTCACATCGCAAAATCGAAACTGCTAGGATGCGCCGCCTGAGGGAACAAGCCTATGAAAGTTGCATTGTTTTTCGATGGGAAGAATTTCTATTCTGGCTGGCGGGAGCGGGCCGGAAGGCAGCCTCTGGACTTCACAGCGCTCTCGCGCTGGCTGGTAAAGCGTGTCGGGGGCAGCGTGCTGTGGGGAGCCTACTACTACACGGGAATTGAGTCAGGCCCGTCGCAGCCAGGGACAGGACAGGCGGCTCTGACGAGCTTCCTCGACAACCTCGAGATGCTGCCGGGTTACTTCGTGCAGCGCTTCACCAGCCGCACCAAGAGCTATCACTGCCGTGAGTGCAGCGCCGAGAACTACTACACCCAAGAAAACGAAGTCGACACGACGATGGTCGCCGACATGCTGCGCCTGGCCGCCGTCGGAGCCTTCGATATCTTGGTGCTGATGTCAGGCGACGCCGATCACGCGCCAGCGGTCGAGGGTGTGCGGGCGCTTGGCCGTCAGGCGTACGTCGCGACCTGGGGCGGCATTGGCCTGTCGCGGAGGATTCGCCGGGCCGCCTTCGATCACATCGACCTGCTGGAAGCCCTGGGCGAATGTGGCCGACAGTGGCCCGCCGGTGAAGGGGATGAATCCAGTGCGCCGATCTTGGTGCCTGGAGTCACGCGCGAAGCGGGCCCCAATAGCTCGCCGAATATCGTCGGAGCCGACGAGCCCATTGCGACAGGCCAAAGCGAAGAGGCCGCCGCCGAGATCCTGCTTGACGAAGTGCGCCGCGCTGAGAGCAAGTTCCCAGCGGGATACGTCGGTGTGAACTTCTTTGTCACCCGCTGGCAAGGCAGCCAGCTGGATCCCGACCCGGAAGTGCGCCGTCGCCTGATCGATCGCCTGGTCCGCGAGGAACGCGTCGAGATCTACACAACCGAGGATGGAACCAAGGCCATGCGCGTCAAGCGCTCGCCGGCTTCCTCGCAGTCCCCGCGCAGCATTCCCCCGCCGTCTGTCGGTCTGGACAACACGTAGCCTTTCCAGCGCGCTGCGCAGGCAGCCTGTCCTGGCATACCGCAACCCCCGCGACGACGGACGTTCCCCATGGCCAAGACCTTTGAGACCCCCAAGGGCACGCGCGACTTTCTGCCCGACGAGATGCGGGTCCGCAGCGCGGTGTTTGACCGCTTGCGACGTGCCTTCCAGCTGTTTGGATTTGAAGAGCTGGATACGCCGGCCTTTGAGTACCTTGAGGTGCTCACACTGAAGGCGGGCCCCGGTGCCGAGCGCGAGATCTACTCGTTCGAGGACAAGGGCGGACGCAGGCTGGGACTGCGCTTCGATCTGACTAGCTCGACGGGACGGGTGATGGCGGCCCATCCCGAACTGAAGCGGCCCGTCTATCGCTATCAGATCGGCAAAGTCTGGCGTTACGACCGGCCGGCCGCGGGCCGTTACCGCGAGTTCTATCAGGCAGACGCCGACATCATCGGCAGCCACTCGATGGACTGCGAGGTCGATCTGCTGCTGCTAGCGACGACGGTGCTGGCCGAGTTTGGACTGCACGACTACAGCTTCGTGCTGAACAACCGCAAGATCCTCGAAGCACAGGTCCGCAAGGCGGGCATTCCCGCCGACAAAAAGGCGGATGCTCTGCGGGCGCTCGACAAGCGCGACAAGATCGGCCTCGACGGCATTCGGCAAGAGGCGACCGCGTACGGCATCGCGGCTGAGCCCTTCAACGCATTCCTCGGTCAGCTGGGCCTGCTGGAAGATCAAGCGGATCTGGCTGGCCTTTCGTACTTGGACCACGCAGCCAAGGGCTTGCAGGATGACGCCGAAGGTGCAAGCGGCGTCGAAGAGCTGCGCTACATCATGACTCGCGCGCAGGGCCTGGGCTTCGCCGATCGCGTGACGATTGACCCGACTCTGGCCCGCGGCTTGGACTACTACACGGGACCGATCTTCGAGGCGAAAGCACACGTCGAGCGCTTTGGCGGCAAGCTCAGCTTTGCGGGAGGCGGACGCTACGACGACTTGATCGGGCTGTACGGCGGCATGCCGCAGGGCGCCGTCGGTTTCTCATTTGGCGTCGAGCGCCTGATCGAGCTGTTGAAGGAACAGGCGGGCGATGACCTGCGATCGGCGCGTCCGGTCCTCGTCGCCCCGCTGATCTTTGGCGGCAAGCGCGCCGAGGGCACGGGTGCCGTCGGTGAAAGCGCCGAACGCATCGCCCAGGGCCTGCGTTCGCAGGGAATCCCGGCTCGCATCGGGCTGGCGGCGACCGCCCCGGGCAAGCACCTACAGTACGCCGAAGCCGCCGGGCTCGAGTGGGTCGTCTTCGTCGGAGAAGACGAAGTGCAGAAGGGCCTGTATCCCCTGCGTCAGCTCTCGACGCGCAGCGAAGAAAAGCTCAGCCACGAGCAGCTTCAGGAACGCCTGCGACCGATCTTCACAGGCCGCCCCAACCCGTCCACAACGGGCAGCGCGTAAAGCGAAGTCGCTCGCCATTACGACGAAGACGCGGTAGCGACGAACCCAACGGCGGCTGCAGCGCCGACCGCCGCTGCGCAACGCCTCTTGCGTCTTATTCGATCTCGTCTGGGGGCTGCGGCGCAGGGGCGGCATGACCGGCTGCCTGCTCGCTGTGCGCGCGGTTCAGGCGCTCTTGAAACTCGCGCGCCGAGTGCTTGCCCTGGTGCTTCAGCAGCTGATTGCGCGCCGCCACTTCGATGAGCGACGCGATGTTGCGCCCCGGGCGAATCGGCACACGCAGCATCGGCAGGGCCACGTCCAGGATGGCGTAGCGTCGCTCTTCGACGCCCAGCCGATCGTATTCTTCCGCTTCGTTCCAGTCGGCAAGCTCGATCACCAGCTCCACCTTCTTGGTGTCGCGCACCGCCGAGATGCCGAACAGGTCCTTGACGTTCAGGATGCCCAGGCCACGGATCTCCATGTGGTGCTTGAGCAGCTCTTTGCTTGCACCGATCAGCAGATCCGGCATGCGCTTTTTGATCTCGACGACGTCGTCGGCGACCAGGCGATGCCCACGCAGCACCAAGTCAAGCGCGGCTTCGCTTTTGCCGATGCCCGACTTGCCAAGCAGAAGGATGCCGATGCCCAAGACGTCGATCAGCACGCCGTGCACCATCGTCGACGGTGCCAGCCGCATCTCCAGCACTTTGGTGATGCGGTTGATAAACACCGAGGACATAAGCGGCGTGCTCAGCAACGGCACATCGTGTTCGTCCATTGCCGCGGCCAGCTCAGGCGGAATCTCCAGCCCGCGAGTGACGACGACGACACACGGTCGCAGCGACGCCAAGCAGTGTGCGGCTCGACGGCGACCGGCCTCGTCCAAGCTGCGCAGATAGGAGATCTCCGTCATGCCAAGGACTTGCAGGCGCTCGGCATGGACATGCTGGGT
>JAYRFD010001039.1:0-1576 GCA_041908565.1 Polyangia bacterium
CAGCCCGCCTTCGACTTCCCCGTCGCTGAGCCCCTGCACGCGCGCCCGCAGCAGCGGCTGCAACAGTGGCAGCAGCCGATACAAGAGCGGCGCTTCGTACCCCGGCACGCCCTGCGCCGACTGGTCGATCAGCCACTTGGCCCGCCCTGTGCTCAGGTGCCGCTGATAGACCCAGCGCCGCACATCGACGCCGATGCCGCGGTCGAAGCGGTCTTCCAGCTCTTCCACGGCCTGGCGCTGCGTCGGCTCGTCGGGAAACAGCCGCGACTCGGCTGGGGTCTGCGTGTCCACCCAGCGCAGGATCTCCGTCGAATCGGCCAGCACATGACGTCCGACCCGCAGCACCGGCACCGTCAAGCTGCGCGCCCACCACAGCGTATAGGGATAGTGGAAGCCCTGCATGTGCCGCACTTCCTGGTAGGGAATCCCCGCCCGCTGCAGTGCCCAGCGCGCCTTTTCGCAGTAGTGGCTGACCGGGATGGTCAGAAGCTGTGCAACGTCTTGGCCCATCGCGGCAACGTACCGCAGTATGCTGCCGCCGCGAAGCCGGACCCCTTTTCTACGGCATTGCGCGGGGACCCAGCGCCTCGCGGCCACAGTAAACTGAAGCTCTCTTCACACGGCTAGGACCATGGCGAACTTTCAGAGCTACCTCAAAGACATCAAGTCCCGCATCGTCGAGACCACCCTCGATGAAATCCGTCAAAAGCCCCCCCAAGTGCTGATCGACGTCCGCGAAGGCGAAGAGCACCAGGAAGGCTACATCCCCGGCGCCGACTGGATCCCGCGCGGCAAGCTCGAGCAGCGCATCGAAGACGCGGTGCCCGATCGCGACGCCGACATCGTGCTGTACTGCGCCGGTGGCAACCGCAGCGCCCTGGCCGCCCGCACCCTGGGCGAGCTTGGCTACACCAAGGTCCGATCGCTGATCGGTGGCTTCGGCGCGTGGAAGAAGGCCGGCCTGCCGATCGACAAGCCCTTCGTCTTTACCGACGCGCAGAAGGCCCGCTATGCCCGGCACACCATGCTGCCGGAAGTCGGCGAGGTCGGGCAGGCACGGCTGCTGCGATCGCGCGTGCTGCTGGTCGGCGCCGGCGGCCTGGGCTCACCTTCGGGCCTGTACCTGGGCGCTGCGGGCATCGGCACCATCGGCATTGTCGATGACGACGTCGTCGATGCGTCCAACCTGCAGCGGCAGGTCCTGCACAACATGTCGCGCATCGGCGTACCCAAGGTCGACTCGGCCAAGCAGACCTTGTCCGATCTGAATCCCGACGTGCAGGTCATCCCGCATCGCGTGCGCCTGAACTCGGAAAACGTCCTCGACATCTTGAACGGGTATGACTTGGTCGTCGATGGCGCCGACAACTTCCAGACCCGCTACCTGCTGAACGATGCGGCCCTGATGCTGAAGAAGCCGGTCGTGCACGCCTCGATCTTCCGCTTTGAAGGTCAGCTGACCACCTTCCTGCCCTTCGACGGCCCCTGCTATCGCTGCCTGTATCCCGAGCCGCCCCCCGCTGGCATGGCCCCAAGCTGCAACGAAGCCGGCGTCCTGGGCGTGCTGCCCGGCACG
>JAYRFD010001040.1:0-1796 GCA_041908565.1 Polyangia bacterium
GTCGCGTTCGATGTGGCGTCGTAGCTCGCTTTGCGCGGCCATCACCGGTTCTGGACACGACCCAAACGAACCGTGATTCAAAAAGATCGTCGACGGGTCAAGCAACCAACCGCTGGCATGTGCATGGGGTGTCATAGGCTCTGCATCCGCACAGACGGTACTACGAGGACGCCGTTGGCTGGCGACGAAAATCGCGCCGATCCGGCGCGCCGAAACAACTGCAGACTGACGTAGAATCAGCCTTCCGACATGGGGATCGCTTCTGCCCATATCGATCGCACCGTTCCGACCGGTCTAGTTCCGCAGCTCGATCCAACCCATCCGACCGATCCGACCGAGGAAAAGCCCAGACGATCGCAGTGCTGGCGCAGATCCTTGGCGTATTTGGTGGGGTTGTGCTTGGTGGGGCCGTGGCTCGTCGGCTGTCGCAAGCCGTCGCCTTCGCCGACCGAGGTGACGCCCAGCGGTGCGCTGGCCCCCGTCGCTGGCAACCAACCCGTGGATCAGGAAATTCGCAGCCTGCAAGCCGATCTGAAAGGGCCGTCTGCAGCGCAGGCAGAGCCGTGGGCCCGTCTGGCGCAGGCATTCGTGCGCAAAGCGCGACAGTCCAGCGATGAGCGCTTCTATGCCCAAGCCGATGACGCCGCATCGCGAGCACTGGGTCTGCAGGCCGATCAGCGCAGCGCCCAGCACGTGCGTCTGGCCGTGCTGCTGCATCAGCATCGCTTTCGGGAGGCACATCAGCAGGCCGCCGACTTGATCCGCCGTGGTCCGCGCGATGCGACAGCGTGGGGCGCCCTGGGCGATAGCGCCGTCGAGCTTGGCGACTACAGCGCAGCGCAGCAGGCGTATCAAGCGATGGTCGATCTGAAGCCCGATGTCCGTTCCTACAGTCGCGGGGCTTGGCTGCGCTATCTGATCGGCGACGCCGCAGGAGCCATCGATCTGATGGGCACCGCCGTCGAATCCGCATCGCCGCGCGAGCCCGAGTCGCGGGCGTACTGTCGTGTGCAGCGCGCCGATCTGCTGTTTTGGCAAGGACGCTATGACCAGGCCCGCGTTGATCTGGATGCAGCACTGCGTGATGTGCCTGGCTACGCTGCTGCGCACGCATCGCGTGGTCGCCTGCTGCTGCAGGCCATCGACGATGCCAGAAGCGCTATTCCCGAACTGTCTGCGTCGCTGGCCAGCGATCCACAGATCAGCACGCGCATCCTGCTTCTGGAAGCGCACGAAGCGCTGGGTCATGCGCAGCAAGCCGCCGATCTGCAGCGCGCGCTTCTGGTTGACGGGCCGCGTCAGGATCCGCGCGGGCTGTCTGTGTTTCTGGCGTCGCGTCGGCAGAACATCCCCTTGGCCTTGCAGCTTGCCCAAGAGGAAGCGCGAACGCGCCCCGACCTTTGGTCGCTGGATGCACTGGCCTGGGCGCTTGTGCGCAGCGGTCGTGTTCAGGACGCAGCACAAGCCATGGCGCGCGCCCTGCAGCCCGGCATCACCGACCCCAGGCTTCACTTCCACGACGGCGTTATCGCCCATGCCCTCGGCGATCGAGACCGCGCGAAAAAGGCGCTGCAACGCGCCATCGCACGAAGCCCGCGCTGGGATCGGCGCGATGTCGCCGAAGCCCAAGCGCTGCTGCAGCAGATCGGCGACCATCCTCCCGAAGGCCGCCGCTAATCACGCTGCTCAGTCGACTACTTGCACTTCCAATCAGCGATCGCCTTCTTCACTTCCGCCGCAAAGAAGAACGAGTCGGTCTTTTCGCCCAGCGCCTGCGCCTTCTGCGCCAGCGGACA
>JAYRFD010001041.1:0-2092 GCA_041908565.1 Polyangia bacterium
AGCCCGCTTTCAGATCCGCAATGCCAGTGCCTGCCGCCAGATCCGCCGAGCTGAGATCGACGACGACCGCGACATCAACGGGCGGCCGCGGCTGCGTCTGTGGATCCAGCGGAGTGCCCAAGGCCAGGTGCATCAGCGTGCAGGTCGATCCGCTGATCATGTTGTTCATGGCACCGAACTGCGCATCGGCACAGACGGCATCCGCGCAGGTGGTCGGTGGCGTGCCGATCTTGTGCTCGGCGAAGAAGCCCACCTGATCGAGCGTCTCGGGACCGGGAAGTTGTCCGGCATCAAGCAGGGCCTTGAAGCGGCCGAAGTCCTGCGCGCCACCTGGCGCCAAGCCGGATCCCGTGGGCGTGCTGCCGCTGTATTCGCCATCGGCAGAGGAAGCCCCACAGCCAGCCAGCGTCGAGACAAGCGCCGAGGAAAGGCCCAGCAACATACAGAACGAAAAGCGTTTCATGTTCGACTCCTTCATCGCGGCAATCGGTTTGGGGCTATCGCGAGCTCAAGGTGATGTAACTGCTCACGGTGCCCAGCGAGCCAGAGGCATCGCAGCGACCATCGTTGAGCAGGACGTCTTCGGCGCGACGGACATAGACGGTGACTTGTTCGGAACCACTGCTGCGTGTCTGTTGCTCGCCGCGTGCCAAGGCGATTGTCAGCCCCAGCGAAGTTGGAACCTGCACGCGCACGGCAGAGCCCGCACTGCAGCCGCGCTGGGCCACTGCGCAGACGGGCTCCATGGCGATGCCGATCAGGTTGGTGGCACGGCGAACCAAGGACAGCGTCACGATCTTGCCGGCGCTCATGCCGCTTATCACCACGCCATCGGATCCGTCCGCCGTCGGTGCGAAGCTCAGCAGATCGCCGGTCGCAAATGGGAAGTTCACAGGCTCGCTGCACAGCGTGTAACGCGACTCAAGCGTACCGCGCACAAGCACCAGGACATCGCAGCCGTCGCTGCCGCGCAGGACTTGGCGCAGCGTCTGGACTCCAGCCGAAGTCAGGGACTGTGACCACGCGGGCTCGGACTGCGGATCGCTTTCGGCACAGGCAGCAGGCAAGGTCGCGGGCTCGGCGGGCGGCGTCGGCTTCAGCAGGCCATCGGCGGCCGACAGCTTGCCATCTGCGATCGAGATGCCCGCCCCCGCACTGCTGGGATTCACACCGCTGGCATACGTGCCGCTGCGCCACACTGCCAGCGCCGCGGGTGCGCCCTCGGCATCGATCCAGATGACGTTGCAGCCATCGGCCTGATCGAAGTTATAGCCAGACAAAGGCAGCGAATCCCCAGCCCCCAGCGTGACGTGCTGCACGACGGAAAACGCGCTGGCGGGAAACAGCTCGTGCGGGTGGCTGAGCGCCGTCTCGCAGTCGTACTGAACGTCTTTTCGCGGGGCGCTCAAGCGAACCTGCAAGGACTGACCGCGATCGTTTGCGACATACACTTCCGAGCTGCGTTCCCAGCGTGGCATGGTCGGCGTGGTCGGTCGCCGCGGCGAGGTCGCGACGGTGGCCAGTGCTCCCACAAGCACCAGCACTTTGCTGCGCCGCTCAACGACCACACGCGAAGTCTCCGCGCGTAGGGCCACGGGGACCAGAATCCGCCAAGACAGGACGATCGAGACCAGCGCGACCAAGTCGGTCGGATCCGGCCACAGGCGATGGCCGAAAGCGGCCAACAGCCAATCGCAGAACGCCGGGGAAAGCTCGGTCAGTAGTAGCAGGCCGGCGGCCGCCACGTGGGACAGCAAAAGTCCACGCCGCGTCCGGGCCCGCAGCACCGTAGCCAACAACATCGGAAACAGAAAATAGCCAGCCAGATCCGACAGCTTGCCGGTCACCCAGCTAGGCAAAAGACCCGCACCTTTCAGCGCGTGATCATTGGCGAGGAGCACTGCCAAAGACAGGCCCCACAAGGGATGAGAAATGGACTTGATGGGTGTTGCTTGGTTGTTCATGCCAGACAGAAACAGCAACCGCTGTACCAGCCCAAGCGTGTGGTCAAGCGCGTGGCTAAGCGTCTGGTCAAGCGCGTGGCCAAGCGCGCGGTCAAGCGCATCGCCTGGCGTGCCGGCAACCACCTGCG
>JAYRFD010001042.1:0-2402 GCA_041908565.1 Polyangia bacterium
CCCTCGGCGCGAGCAAGGTACAGCATCGGCCGAGGCGATGCGCGTTCTGGCCGAGGCCCTGCAGAGCGCTGGCCCACAGTCGCGTGAGCTGTTCGTACTGTCCCAGCTGGACACGCTGGTGGCGCAGGTCGCCGCCCGCGCCAGTGGCCTGCAAGTGCGCGAGATTCACGTCATCGACAACGGCGATGGCAAGGCGCTGCCGGCCGTGGCTGCCGCCTATCCAGCGATGGTGACCGAGGTGCTGCGCACGCTCAAAGATCTGACCGGGGTCGATATCCCGAACATGCTGGGTTCATCGACAGGCTCGACGCAGGAAGGGGGTCGCTAATGTTCGCCGCAAGCCTGCTCTGCGATGTCGGGATGACGGCGCTGGGCGCCAGCATCGTCTTTGCGGCCTTTCTGGCTGCTGGCTTCTTCCTGCTGGTCACCATCATCAAGAACACCTACGTCTGCCCGCCCAGCGAGGTCTTGATTTTCTCGGGGCGGCGACGCCTGCTGCGCTTGCCCGGCGGTCAAGTCAGCGACAAGTCGGAAGTGGGTTTTCGCGTCGTGCGCGGCGGTCGTGCCATGCGCATCCCGCTGATCGAAACCGTCGATCGCATGATGCTGACCAACATGGTGATCGAGCTGTCGGTGACCAATGCCTATTCGCGCGGCGGTGTGCCGCTGAAGGTTCAGGCCGTGGCCAACGTGAAAGTGCCCAGCGAAGAGCCGCTGTTGCACAACGCCATCGAGCGCTTCCTGGGCTATCCCCGCGAAGGCATCATGCGCGTGGCCAAGGACACCCTGGAAGGCAACCTGCGCGGCGTTATCGCAGAGCTGTCGCCAGAAGAGATCAACCAACAGAAAGTGATCTTCCAGCAGAAGCTGATCGAAGAAGCAGACAAGGATCTGCAGCGCTTGGGTCTGGTGCTGGACAACCTGCAGATCCAGAACATCTCCGACGAAGTGGGCTATCTGGGATCGGTCGGTCGCGTGCGAACGGCGCAGGTCACCAAGAGCGCCAAGATCGCGGAAGTGAAGGCACTGGCTAGCGCGCACGTACAGAAGGCGCGCAACCAAATGCAGGCCGAGATCGCCAAGATCGAAACCGACATGCAGGTCTCCCAGAAAGAGACCGAGCGCCGCATCGTCGAAGCGCGCACGCGCCGCGAAGCCGAGATCGCGGAGGTCCGTGGTCAGGTCGCAGCGCAGGTGGCAGAAGCCAAGGCACAGCTTCTGCAGTGGGACGCGCGCACCGAGCAAGTCCGACGCAAGCTGCAGGCCGATGTCGTCGCGCCGGCCCAGGCTCGCAAGAGCAAGGCAGAGGCCGATGCCAAAGCGCAGGCCGCATCAATCACGGCCCAAGGCCGAGCCGCCGCCGCCGCGCTGAGCAGTCTGGCGCAGGCCTATGTCGCGGGCGGTCACAACGCGCGCGAGTCGCTGCTGTTGCAGAAGCTGCTGCCGGTCTTTGAGCAGCTAACGGGCACGATGAAGGCCATCAAGGTCGATCGCTTGACGGTGCTGCCGATGGCATCGGGCATGCCCGGCGGCAGCTCGATCGGATCCGGCTTGGTCGTCGCCAACGAACAGGTACGCGCGGCCACCGGGGTCGATCTGTTGGGCGGGCTGCAGCGCCGCATGGGCGGCCCAGCAACTTCAGAGCCGCCGGCTGCTCCACACAGCCCACCGCCTGCCCCAACCCGTTCGCGCAAGAGCGAGTAAGCCCGCCGCACATCATCCAATTGCAGCTGCATCCGCACGTTTCTTGGAGGACCTCATGTCTGGCATGAACACGCTGGGTCGCTTGCTGGCTTCGGCCTCGCTGCTGTCCGCAGTGGCCGTTTCCCCGTCGGCACAAGCCTTCTGTGGCTTCTTCGTTTCCGGAGCCGATGCATCGATCAGCAACAACGCTTCGCAGGTCGCGCTGCTGCGCAAAGGCAGCCACACCTGGCTGACCATGTCGAACAACTACAAAGGTCCGCCAGAAGACTTCGCGATGGTGGTGCCGGTGCCAGTGGTCTTGAAAAAAGAAAACGTCAAGACGCTGGGCCAGAACGTCTTTCAGCACATCGATCAGCTGAGTGCGCCGCGCTTGGTCGAGTACTGGGAACAAGATCCCTGCGCCCCCCAGATCGAATACGAACGGATGGTCGAAGGAGCCGCGCCGATGAAGATGATGCGCGCTGGGGGCGGCGGGCCAGCCGACGGTATGGGCGTCAAGATCGAAGCCAAGTTTCAAGTCGGCGAGTACCAGATCCTGATCCTGTCGGCGCAAGAGTCGACCGGCCTTGAAAAGTGGCTGCACTTCAACAAGTACAAGATTCCCAAGGGGGCGGCGGAGGCCCTGGCCCCGTACATTCGCGACCAGCAGAAGTTCTTCGTCGCGAAGATCGACATCAACAAGGTCCAGCGTGACAAGA
>JAYRFD010001043.1:0-7827 GCA_041908565.1 Polyangia bacterium
GGTCGCCGTGCAGTTCCACGAATTCACTGCACATGCGGCTGATGTAATCCGATGCGTACGGGCGCAGCGGATGGCGCGACAAAAGGACCTTCTGCCACGGCGTCAGCGCAGCGAAGATCTCTTCGCGGGCTCGCTGGGCACGTCGCTCAAGCAGGCGGATCTCGGCGGCCAATAGCTCGCCACCGGCCAGGCGCTTGAGCTCTTCAATCTTGTTTTCTAGCTCGACGAGCGGGCGCTCAAAGTCAAGGCTCTGTCGGGGATCGATCATCGGGACGGCGAGATGCTATCAGAACGGCTGACGAAGGTGCGCAGACAACTGATCGGCGTCGGTGGCGATCAGGTGATGCAGTCGCCACAGGAAGTCGCGGAAGTCCTTGCCTGGGGCCACCCCACGCGGAGTGGCAGTGCCATAGCGATGCACATCGGTGAGCCGCGTCACGGTGAAGCGCACCGCAGCGAAGCGAAGTTCCCAATAAAGCCCCTGCCATTCCTCGGCGGATAGCGCGCGCACAGACTGATAACCGGCGACCATCGCGCGGGCCGTCGTCAGGCGCAGCGGTCCGATGCGCCCGTCATCCGAAGCAGCGCGCGCGGTGTCTGGGACAGACGCTGTCCCCGGGTCTGCCGAGACGGGCGGTATGGCATCCGCTGCGTCGTCGCTGGCCGTCGCGGTGTGTTCAGAAAGCGGGGGCGCCGGTGCGCAGCAGGCAAGCAAGGACACCGCTAGGTCGTACACAAAGGGCTGCGTGGCCGCCTGTTCCAAGTCCAGGATGAAGCCGCTTTGTTCTTTGGGTGTGATCCCCGATCCCAGACGGTGCCGAGGCGGCTTGCGCGGAAACAGCAGGTTGTCGGGAAACAGATCGCCGTGCGCGATGCCACGCGGCAAGGTGGACAGGCGGTTCCGCGTCAGGATCTGTAGCTCGCGCTGCAGCGACGACAGGACGCTGCCCACAGCGGCTTGCGACCGCGCATCCTGCTGCAAGCGAAAAAGCCGTTCTTGGATGTGGCGCTGTGTGTAGATGCCAACGTGCGGCTGGCGAATATCGACGGTGCACAGGTGAAGCTGGGCCAAAAGCTCGCCGATGTGAAAGGCATAGCTTTCGTCGATTTCGTCGTCGGATCGCTGATGGCCCTGCACCCACGAAAACAGCATGACCGGCTTGGCAGATCGGAACACCACGAACGGACTGCCGCTGCGCGTTCGCCACAGCGCCGGCGTCGGCAGACCGCGTGTCCCCAAGTGCCAAATCAGCGACGATTCAAACCCTGCATCGGCCAGCGACTTGCCTTCACAGACGCGCAGGAACAGCTGTCCTTCGTCGGTATGTACGCTGTAGTTCGAGTTGATCGTGCCCTGCGGAATCGCGGCGAAGTCGCGCAAGCGCAGGCTGTAGTGCTGCAGGATCTGCTGAAGATCCTCGGCCTGAAGCGGGGTCTTGGGCGATGCGGTGTACGCGGTCATCGCGGGCAGGCTGGGCTTTCTTACTTGCCGCGTCCGCGAGCGATGGCACCGACGGCGCCGATCAGCGTCCAGCTGAGCACTTGGCGCGAAACTTCGGCGGCGCGCGACGTGCAGTTGGCACACAGCGGCATGTCCATGCGCTCGCCAGCACGGGCCAGGCCATTGCAGTACCCGCCGCTCTGCCACGTGTAGCACTTGACGCCCAGGCGCTGACAGCGGTCGCAGCGATAGGCGACACGACGCTTGCCGGTTCGCTCTTCAGCCAGCGTGTACGTCGTGATGTCGCGGCAGTGTGAGCAGAAGGCAAGCTCGGCGCGGCAGGCCTTGTTGCTGCAGACCGTCGCGGCGGCATCCACCTCGTTGTCGCACAGCGGGCACTTGTAGCTCTTGCTCATGCTTGCAACATACCACGCGGCGGATTTTTCCGTCGACCGTGCGGCGGTACGCGGACGGCAAGCGAAAGGAAAAGAAAGGCTTTGGGGGGCGGAACAGGCGGGACAGACAGAACAGACGGCGCTAGCGCAGCGACGAAAACAGCGTCAGCGTGCGGCGCCACGAGTCATTGGCCGGGGCGCGCTTGAACGCTTCCGGTCGCGTGTCGTTGAAGAAAGCATGTCCGGCCCCTTCATAGACGATCACGTCCGTCGAGATACCGCGTGCCGTCTGCTTTTCGGCGAACGCCTTGGCATCGGGGACCGAAAAGAACGTCTCTTTTTCGCCGAAGAACAAAAGGCCCGGGGCGCGGATGTCGTCCAGGTTCACGGCTCCGCCCGGCGGGAAGCCATAGAACGCAGCATAGGCATCGACGCCCGGCTGGCTGGCCGCGATCACTGTCAAGGCGCCGCCCATGCAGAAACCGACGACGGCGACACGAGAACAGCCTTCGTGTTCGCGCAGATGGGTGACGGCGCCCGCGATTTCTTGTGCAGCGCGTCCCCAGTCCAGGCCTTTCATCAGGTGCGATGCCTCTTCTGCGTCGACGGTGCTTTTGCCGTGATACAGGTCGGGAGCCAGCGCGGTAAAGCCAGCCTGCGCAAAGCGCTGCGCCACATCTTGGATGTGCGGCACCAGGCCCCACCATTCCTGCAGCACGATGACGCCGACCTTGTTTTGGCCGGGGCGAGCAAGAAAGCCGTTTGCGTGTCCTGCCGATGTGGAAAAGCGGACGCTGGATTGCATGGATACCTCGACTTCGACTGCGGGGGGGACGTATAGACGGGGAACCTGCGACGCGTGCTTACGGACGCTGATGCTTCAAGAAGCGCAGGCGCAGATCGTACAGCACGTTGTCGAGCGTACTTTGTTCTTCGGCAGACAGGTTGCCGCGCGTCTTTTCGCGCAGCATTCCCAAGATCTCGATGCTCTGGCGGGCGAGCGTCAGGTTGACGGTTAGCTGACCCTGATCGTCTTCGTGTTCCCCAAGACTGATCAGGGCGGAAGCAGCCAGCGACATCACAAACGTCGCAAAGTCGATGGCTTCCTGTGGCCCTTGCGAGCCAGCGTTTCCTGCGCCTGGATCGTCGCTACTCGTCGTCATCTTCGTCGCTGTCGGCGTCGGCCTCATCGTCGTCGTCATCGTCCAGCATCAGATCATCATCATCATCGTCATCATCATCGATGATGTCGTCGGCCCGAACCAGCGGTGGGCGGGCGGCGATGAGGCTGGGCTTAGCGGCCCGGGCGGCCCGTCGCTCACGAGCGCGGTCGTCGGGCTCCTCCAGGGGCTTGGACTCAGTGGACTTCTCGGCGACATCAGGAAGCTTGTCGAGCAGAGCTTCCAGATCGCTGCGCTGAAGTTCGCCGCGACGAATGCGGCGTTCGACGACGCGTACGTCCCAGAAACGGGGGTCGGTGCGCTGAATGATCATGGCCTTTTGATATAAGGCGGAGCGGATTGGGAAGTCAACAAGCTCAATCTCGGGGCCATTTTCGGCCGCCATCTCGGGCTCGGGCGGGGCCTTCAGCTGGGCTCAGTCGGACAGCGGAGACAAACGACGGGCTTCGCAAGCGGGCGCAAGCCGGTATATTCCGCCGCGATGTCGCAGCCCTCCGATGGGAAGCAGCCGGAAAAAGATCCGGCGCAGGTCCGTGTGCTGTCTGCTCGCTGGCGGAGCCTGCTGTTCTTGCTGATCGCCGTGGCCCTGGTCGCGCCGAGCTTTGCGCAGCCGTCGGCCTTTGTTGACACGTACGACGCTCGATACTTCCAGGCCTGGCTGGAAGCGGGGCGACGCAGCCTGCTGTGGTTTTCTGAGCTACCACTGTGGAACCCGTGGACCTGCGGCGGGCAGGTGTACCTGGCCAATCCGCAGTCGACGATCGCGTCGCCGACCTTTGTGTGGGTGCTGCTGTTTGGCGCGGCGCTGGGTTCCAAGCTGATCGTGGTCACCTATCTTTGGCTGGCGCTCGACGGGATGTATCGCCTGGCGCGCGCGTATGGGCTTTTCGACGACGCGGCTCTGCTGGCGGCGATCCTGTTTGCCGGCAGCGGCTGGTTTGCCCTGCATCTTTCGGTGGGTCACTTGAACTTCGCGGGGGCTGCGCTTTTGCCCTATATGCTGCTGTGCCAGCGACGGGCGCAGGATCAGATCGAGTGGTCGATTCCGCTGGGCGCATTGATGGCCTGGACCATTGGCTTGGGCGGTACCACGACGCCAGCCATCGCCACCGTCTTTCTGGGCTTGATGACCGGGGTCGAGCTATTCCAGCGACGGAACGCTCGCCCGCTGTGCGTCCTTCTGGCGGCGATTGTGGCCACGGTTCTGATCGGCGCAGTGCGCTTGCTGCCCGCGCTGGAGTTCGCCAAAGACCACCCGCGATCGATCCAGCAGACCGACTTCAACATCCTGCCCTTCTTGTTCAAGAGCGCGGTGATCTGGCAAGGCGCCAGCCCGGTTTCCGGCAAGCCCTATGCCTTTCACGAATACGGCTGGAAGCTGCCCATTTTGATCTGGCCGCTTCTGGTCTGTGCCTTGCGTCGCCCGCGAGCCCGCTTGGATCTATGGCTGCTGTTCGCCTTTGGCTTGGCGATTGCGGCGGGCAGTGCGCTGCCGTTTGGACCGTGGGTGCTGCTGAAAAAGCTGCCGCTGTTTCGCGATCTGCGCGTGCCTTCGCGGTACATCGTGCTGACGGGCTTTGCTGCCTCGCTTTTGGCGGCGTCTGCGGCGGGGCGGCTGCTGACGAATCGACCGTATCGACGCATTGCCATGTGGCTGCTGTTTGCGATCTTCGCCGGCGAAAGCATCGCCTATTCCGTCTGGCTGTACGGCAACACGCCGCTGCGCGCATTTGCCATCGCCACCCACGAGTCGCCGTTTTTCCAGGTGCAAAGCCACTGGAGCCGCATGCTGCCCGACCTGCTTTCGAACCGCGGCGTCATCGGCTGCGACGAAGAGGCTCCGCTGCAGCGCGCCAAAGAGCTAGACCTGGGCGATGTCCCGCAGGCGCGACTTTTGGATCCGCAGGCCGGTCGCGTGAACCTGACGCAGTTTGCGCCCAGCCGCCTGCGCCTGCAGGTCGATCTCTCCGTCGAGACACTGGTCCTTTTGAACACCAACTGGAACGAGCACTGGCAGACCAACATCGGACGCATCGAAAAGTTCGGCGAAAAGCACCCACGCGACCGCGATGGCGGCCGCTTGGCGGTGCGCCTGCCGGCGGGCACGCATGATCTTTTGGTGCGCTATCGCCCCGCGTCGTTTGTGGTGGGGCTGTGGACTTCGCTTTTGGGGGGAACGGCGCTGCTTTTGGGCTTTGGGTGGGCGCGTCGAAGGCGCCGGCAGTCGATGGAGCCGACCGCTTAGCGGCCCGACGTCAGCTGGCTAGTGCTTGTGGTCATGATCGTGATCATGGTCGTGATCATGATCATGGTCGCATTCGCCGTGCTCGTGGTCGTGTTCATGAGCGGCGATCTGCTTGCGCACGTCGTCCATGTCCAGGCTGCCCACCTTTTTGATTAGCTCATCCAGGTCGGCGGGGCGCATGACGCCGGGCTCGGCAAACAACAGCACGTTGTCGCGAAACACCATCAGCGTGGGGATCGACTCGATCTCGAAGCCGGCCGCCAGCTCGCGTTCTTCGTCGGTGTTGACCTTGCCAAAGACCACGTCTTGATGACGCTCGGAAGCCGCTTCGAAGATCGGTGCGAAGGTGCGACAGGGGCCACACCAAGACGCCCAGAAGTCCAGGATCAGGATGCCTGGCTTCTGCACGGCCTCCTCGAAGTTCTTCATGGTGATTTGCACGGTGGACATCAGCGGTACCTACTTTCTTGGAAAGAAACGGCGGCGACTTTAGTCGATTCGGGCGGCAAGCGGCCGACTTCTGGCGCAGGTGGTGCCCCGGGCCGGTCGGCTGCGCGGAGCGCTTAGCTGCGGCGGCTCAAGCTGGCGCGCTGTTTCTTTTTGCGCTCGTCGGTGGTGATGGTTGGTCGCTTGGACAGCGAGGCCCCTTTGTTGCGCGTCAAGATGGTGGGCGGACGCGCGGGGCTCTTGGCCACGGGCTTCGACGAGACGTTCGGCTTGGACTTCGACACGGGGCGCTGCTTGGACTTCGGGCTGGGGGCGCGGTGTTCGTGCAGCTTGGCCCAGTCGGTCTCTTCGCTGCGGCGATCCAGGCTGGGATCGGCGGTGCGCAGATAGGCACAGCGCGCTTCTTCGACGTACGGCGTGACGTGGTTGTCGCCAGCTAGCTGTTCGTCCATGAACTTGTAGTTCGTGTAGCTTTCGACGAAGAAGTCGAGCTCGCGGCGACGGATGTTGCCGCCGGTGTCATCGGCCCGCACGCAGCCATCGTGGCGCGATCCATCGGGCAGGATCAGGCCAACCAGTTCAGGCAGAAACAGCGGCGTCCCCAAGGGCACAAAGCGCGGATCGACGGCGACCGATCGATAGGGCAGAAGCGCTCGTCCTTGGCCGCCTTTGCCCAGCGGATGTTCCTGTGGATCCAGGGTCTGAAAGCAGAAGCCGATGCCGTACTTGCAGCGCCCGTCGTAGTTCAGCACGCGCCCGTCTTGCAGCACGGCGGATCCTTCCAGCTTGAACTCGAAGACAAAGGTCTGTGGGAAGCGTCCGATGACAAAGCCGTGCCGAGTGTAGATATCGACGCGAGCCGGCTCGTTGGCGTATTCGCTTTCGTAGGCCAGCCAGTAAAAGGTCATCTTGAAGGTGCCGCGTTCGCCCAGGGGGTAACCGCAGCAGTCTTTGAACTTGGTGCGCAGATCCAGCTTGGTGTACCTGCCCTCGGTCGACTTGCTGTCGTCGTCGGGGTCGGTCGGCAGAGCGCGGGCCTGCAAGGCGGCCAAGGCGCGGTCAACCGCGGCGGGTCGCGCAAGCAGCGGCGCAGCGGGCAACGCATCAGGCAGCGGATCGGCCAAGACGCGGAATTCCGGCGGCAGCCCCCAGAACGCCAGGCCCAACAGCAGCGCCAGCAGGCCACGGGCTCGGCGCGCACGGCGGGACACCGGAAGGGCCGTCCTTCTGGGCTGCAGTGGGGGCTGGGGCCGGGCTGTGCAGACAGCGCGCATCCTGGCGATTCTACTGCGAATTCAGGTCGGAAGCAGAATCCGAAGCGCCGGGCCGATGGATAGATCGACGCGGCTGGCGGCAAAGACCTCTCCATCCAGTGTTAGCTGCTGCGGGCGATCAAACTGCAGGCGAGCGGTCTGCGCCAAGCGGTCGACGTGCGGCGTGCCCGAAAGCGGCTGACCGCGCAGCATGCGTGGAAGCTGAAGCGCGTTGCGCGTGATCGGAATGCCCGAGGCCACCACGTGAAAGCGGCCCGGCACCCGTCCGGCCTGCCAGGGCACGCGAAAGCCCAGACCCACATCGGGAACCGTGGCGCACAACACGATGCGAAAGGCGCGATCGGCCATCGGCTCGTCGTCGATGCAGAGTTCGGTTGGCGTCATCGAAAACAGCCAGCGCGCAAACGATCCTCCACCCGGGATCAGCGACGAACCGACGGTGCGCAGGGCAAGCCAGGTCGCCCAGGCCGGGCCGCGCTGCGGGTGACTGTCATAGGCGGCCAGGTAACGCGCGCCCATGGCGGCTCCGAAGATGAAGCCATAGCGGCAGCGCAGGACGGGGCTGGCAGATTGATCCGGTTCGCTGTCGCGCAGCGGGCGCTCGTCGGCCATCGTCGCGCGCAGCACATCCTGTCGAACCAGAGGCAGACGCGACACATCCAAGGCCGCCTGCAGGTCGCGCAGCGATCGCTGCCACAAGTCCACGATCGGCCCGCGCAGGCCCAGGTTGCGGGCCACGGTGTTCATGGTTCCGCCGGGCAGGATCACCATCGGCGGCAGGCTGGGAAAGATCGGCGCGGCGGCTGCAATCAGCGCTGCCAGCGATCCATCGCCGCCGCAGACC
>JAYRFD010001044.1:0-4335 GCA_041908565.1 Polyangia bacterium
CCGTCTGCGCCCCACCGCTGGGCCCGTCGGAAGGGGGTGCTCGCTGCCGAAAGAACACGGAATGCCAGAGCGGCCTGTGCCTGCGCAGTGGCATCTGCTTCGCGGGCTGCACAAGCGCAAGCACCAAGGTGGACTGCCACGGTCGGGATGGCGTGGTCTGCGGACGGGTCCCCCTGTCGCTTCCGAGCGGCGCTGGCTCGTCGGGGACGGACTGGGTGCAGAGCTGCACGCTCGCCAGCATGGACTGCCAAAGTGACCGCGACTGCGAAGTCATCGGTGGGACTTGCCAGCCGGTCATCGATCCCGATCGGCCTGCCGCACTGCGAACCGTGTGCCTTTTGGCCGGCGGCGATGTTCGCTCTGGCAGCCCATGCACCAAAGACACGGACTGCGCCAGTGGTCTTTGCCAGGGTACGTTCTGCTTCGCGGCCTGCCGCAGCAGTGCGGACTGCCGATCGGGGTTCACCTGCCGTTCCGCCAGCTATCAGGTGGATGGCCTTTCGGGAAAGCTGCAAAGCTGCGTGCCGGCGCGCTCCTGCACGTCGCGAGCGAGCTGCCCAGCGATCGACGAGTCCTGTTCTCCGCAGCCAACCGTGACCGAGGACGGCTTGGAATTGGTCTGCACGCCGGGTCGAGGCCGACTGCCCGGCCAAACCTGCCGATCGGGAAGTGAGTGCGCATCAGGTCTGTGCAGCGATCAAGGCCTGTGCATTGGCGGCTGTGGCATCGATGGCGACTGTCCCATGGGTCCGAAAGGCGAAATGGAGCTGTGTCGGCCCATGGTCACCCGCGTCCGCGGGATCGCTGGCTCTGTGAAGTCGTGCCAGGTTCCGCGGCCCACCTGCCGTCGAGACGCCGACTGTGCCGCGATCGATACGCTGTGCAATCCCTACAGCTCACTTGACGACAGCACGCGCATCGCGCCCGGCTGTGGCCCCGCCGCATTCCCAGGCAAGCGCCCCGCGGGCACGGCCTGCATCTTGAACAGTGACTGCAAGAGCGGTCTTTGCCTGATGAACACACAGCCGCCTGTCTGCTACGGCGTCTGCAGCCAAGACTCGGACTGCGTGAGTGGACGCCGCTGCTACCCCGATTCCACATGGTTTCTGACGGGTGGATCGCCCGGGCAGCCCAGCGCCACCTATGACGCCACGGCATCTTGTTGGCCCGACATCGGCAGCCGGCGGGCCTGTATCGGAGACGGCGCCGCCGCGGACTGCCCAGCCGGAGAGCTCTGCGTGTTGCTACCCGATGCGCGGCAGACATTGTTCGTCAAGCGCTGCCAACGTCCGCTGGGCAGCAAGCAGGCAGGCGCCCTGTGCGTGGAAGACAAGGACTGCCAAAGCAACCGCTGCGGCCAAGCGCTTGGCACTTCCGGTACCCGTTGCATCGCGCCCTGTTCGCCCACCGGGACCAACCTGTGCAGCGCGGGGACCGCTTGCAAATCCGGCTCGCTGGAGATCCGCCCCGGCAAGACCGCATCGCTGACCATCTGTCTACCCTGAGACACAATAGGATCTTGACATCACAAACCCATTCCGATACCTAAGTCGTCTCTTTACCTGCACTCTCTAGCGGAATACCGGCATGCCCACACAGATGAAACGCACGCAACAGACCACCCACGAACGCGCCCAGGCTGAGCGCCGCTGGCACATCGTGGATGTGTCCGGCTTGAACCTTGGGCGGGCGGCGACGCAGATCGCCCACCTGCTGCGTGGTAAGCACAAGCCGACGTTTACACCCAACGTCGACTGCGGGGACTTCGTTGTTGTCCTCAACGCCAAGAAGGTTGGCCTCTCGGGCAACAAGCTCGAAGACAAGATCTACTACGACCACAGCCTGTACCTGGGCGGCATGAAGCAGCGCCCAGCCAAAGAGATGCTCGACAAGCATCCGGATGAGGTCATTCGCCGCGCCGTCTGGGGCATGCTGCCGAAGGGACCGCTCGGGCGCCGCATCATCAAGAAGCTGAAGGTCTACCCAGGTGCTGAGCATCCGCATGTCGCTCAGCAGCCGGCGGCCCAGAAGCTCCTGACGATGCGCGGCTAACGCGCGCGCTTCCGCATCGCGAGCCCAATCGCCAGATCGCCCCATCGCCAGATCGAGAGATATCACAATGGCCAAGGTTCAACGAAACTCCACCTACGCCACCGGCCGCCGCAAGCACGCGGTCGCCCGTGTATGGCTGATGCCCGGCTCGGGCAAAGTGACGATCAACCACCGCAGCATCGACATCTATTTCGGTCGTGCAACGTCGAAGATGGTGCTGCGACAGCCTCTGGAACTGACGGGCCAGACGGCAAACTACGATGTCTATGCCAACGTGGCCGGCGGTGGCCTGTCGGGTCAGGCCGATGCCATCAAGCTCGGCATCACCCGCGCGCTGATGAAGATCAACGGCGCCTTCCGTCCACCGCTGAAGGCGGCTGGCTACGTCACCCGCGACCCGCGCGTCAAGGAACGCAAGAAGTACGGTCAGCGCGGCGCGCGTGCTCGCTTCCAGTTCAGCAAGCGCTAATCGGCCCCCTCCGACACCGCCTACCGGCACTGCGGGCATCCAGCGATCGTTCGTTGCCCGCTGCCGATGGCACTGTCATCGGCAGCAGATGCTCGCTCTCGAATACCGCATCAAGGACTTGGACAGCCGGGACAAGGACATCGCAATGTCCTTGTCGCCGGCTTTTGTTGCCGATGCCTTGCTCGGTCTCGACGCGAGCGTCGATGCGTCTTCCCTGTCGCTGGACCTTCGGCTTAGCAAGATCAAGTCGACGGTCCTTTGCGACGGCTGGCTGCGCGGCCGATTGACGCTGGCCTGTCAGCGCTGCCTGGAACCCGCCACGCTGGATCTAGCGCAGCGCGTTCACAGCATCTACGTCCCTGAAACCGAAGCGGTCGTCGACAGCGCCGAGGGCAGTGACGAGGACCTGGATGAAGACGACCTGGACTACGCCCATCACAACGGCGAAGTCGTCAACCTGTGGCCGCTTCTGCGCGAGCAGATCATCCTGAGTATCCCGATGGCTGTGCTGTGCCAGGCGGACTGTCGTGGGCTGTGTCCGTCGTGCGGGATCGATCGCAACCGTTCGAGCTGTTCGTGCCAAGCCGTGTCGCCTCTGTCGCCGTTCGCGGCGCTGCGCGACATCAAGCTGCCGAGCTGAGCACCTAACAAGAAAACACAGCGGCGCTGGCCGCGCCGATGCACCGAGGAGCTTTGGAACATGGCCGTTCAAAAACGTAGACAGTCGAGCGCTCGCCGCGATAGCCGCCGGGCGCAGTGGATGAAGATGGCCCCGCCGGCGCGCAGCGCCTGTCCCAACTGCGGGGCGACGCGCGTTCCGCACAGAGCCTGCGACGCCTGCGGCTGGTATGGCCCAGCCAAGACCGGCCGCGTCGTGGTGCCGCCCAAGGCCCAGGCCGCTGAAGCTGAAGAACAAAACGGCTGAGGGGACGCCTCACGTCGCCATCCGTGGCCCAAGTAACCATCGCGCTTGATGCAATGGGCGGAGACAACGCCCCTGGCCCAGAAGTCGCTGGGGCGGTCGCTGCCGCGCGCGCGCGGGGTACCAAAGTCGTCCTGTTGGGCGACGAGACGCGGATGCGCAGAGAGCTACGCCGGATCGGGGGGACCGAGAACGACGTCTCTTTGCGGCACTGCACCGAGGTCATCACCATGGATGACCACCCTGGGCAGGCCGTGCGTAAGAAGCGCGACTCGTCGATGCGAGTCGCCTTCGAGATGGTCAAGCGGGGGGAAGCCCAGGCCGTCGTGTCTGCCGGAAATTCCGGCGCCATGCTGGCCTGCGGGTTGTTCATCCTGGGCCGCATCAAAGGCCTGGATCGACCCGGTATTGCCGTTACGCTGCCGACGCTGGAAGCCACCGATGCCCCAGAGTCGCCACGCATCGGTCAGTGCGTGGTCCTGGATACCGGGGCCAACGTCGACTGCAAGCCCATTACCTTGGCTCAGTTTGCGCTGTTGGGCGCCACCTATGCCCGCATCCGCCAGCTGACGCCGCGCCTGCAGCCGACGGTCGGTCTGCTGGCTAACGGCGAAGAGGCCAGCAAAGGCACGCCGCTTCTGCGCGATGCCCACCACATCCTGAGCCACGCGGCCAGCGACCTGTTCGCATACACCGGCTTCGTGGAAGGGCGGGACATCTTCCAGGGCATCCGACGGGGTGCGCCAAGCCACAGCACGCCGCCGCATCCACAGGCCGTGCCTGGCGCGGTGCGATCGCAGGGTCTGGATGTGGTGGTCACCGACGGTTTTACGGGCAATGTTCTGCTCAAAACCGCGGAAGGAGCCGGCCGCTTTTTGGCCGATCTCTTAAA
>JAYRFD010001045.1:0-3943 GCA_041908565.1 Polyangia bacterium
ATCGCATCAACCGTCGGTGCCGAGGACTGTCTGAGCCCGGAGGAGTCGATGGCAGCAGGGCGCTCCGTCCTGCGAAGTGACCAAGTCGTACGAAGGGGTCTCGCGTTTCGAGAGTCGGTCTGTGTTTGGGCCGGCTTGAAAAAAGAGCATCCGCTGCGGCCCCTGGCTTTGTACTGCGGGTGTATGGGGCGATGAGGCCCTGAATCTGTAAGCACCTTCTTGGGTCGGTCTGGGGCTTCGGTCGGGGGCTGTGGATCACAGCGGGCGGTCGAGCACGGATGCGTACAGGCTGCGCAGCTCGCGCTCGCGGGCGGGCCAGGCGAAGTGGGCTGGTGCGATGGTGCGGCAGTGCGTGATCCATTCGGATCGAGGGCGCAGGGCACACAGCGCGGCGGTCGCTTGGGCAAACTGCGCGGCATCAGGGGCAAGCCAGCGACCGACGCGCAGGACTTCCAGATCGCGCCAGGGCGTGGTCTGGGCGGCGACCACTGGCGTGCCAGCGGCCAGCGCTTCGGCGACGACGTTGCCGAAGCTTTCCATGTGCGACGGCAGCCACAGCACGTCGGCCAGCGCAAGCAGCCGATCTTTCTTGGCGCCTTGCACCAAGCCCAGAAACTGCACCGCGTCTGCAAGGCCCAGATCCTTGGCTTGCGCCCGCAGACGGTTGCCGTAGTCGTGTCCTGCAAGCTCGGGCCCGGCGACAAGCAGCGTCGCCGCTTCACTTCCGGGCAGGCGGCGCAGGCGAGCCAGGGCGTCGATGGCTAGCTCTAGGTTTTTGACGGGATGCACGCGACCCAAGGTCACGATGCGCGGGTGCGGAAGCTTGGCGATGCGATCCAGAAACGCCTGCGTTGTCGTATCGATCGGCGTGTCGTTCGGCGCGTCGTCCGTCGGCAAGATCGTGCCATTTCCGACGACTGCGATCGTCGCGCGCGGACCGACGATGCCCAAGCGGCGTAGGGCATCGGCTTCTTCCATCGATGTGGCGTGCCAACCGGCGACGCGCTGCAGCAGCGGACGCAGCATGCGCAAGACCGCTCGCTTGCGTTCACCGCGCTGCTGCAGGGCCCACCCCAAAAGCGCACCGCGAGGCGAGATGACCAGCGGCCGCTGCCACGGTGATCCAGGAGTCACGCACAGCGATAGACACAGCAGGCTCGACGGGCTCCACAGTGCGGTGACGTGGACCAGATCGGCCCAGCGCAGGCTGCGCGGAAGCTCGCGCACCAGCTGAAGAGAGACATCTTCGGCCAGATCCACGCGACCATAAAACGTCGGCACTCCCGGATCGGACACGTATCGTCCCGTCGGTACGGTCAGCTGTTCGCCCTGTCCGCCGCCTGCCGCGGCGCTGGTCAGCACGCGCACGGAAAGTCCCGCCGCTTGCTGCGCAAGGCACAGCGCATGCAACGACACCGACGGACCCCCATAGCGATGGGCCGGGAAAAACGAAGGCGTGACGTGTAGCAGTTGCAGAGGGAACGCGCTCCGCGGCTATTATGCGCGCAGCATGATGTCGATCGGCAGCCTTCTGCCTCTGTCTATTTTCGCCAGCGCGGCGTTGAATCGGTGGGTCGTCCCGACCGCGGTCTGCTTGCGCCCGACGGGCCGACAGGGATAGCGATCGACCATGGCCTCCCCATCGTCTTTGGGCACCGCACTGGTGACCGGCGCTGCCAAGCGCATCGGACGCACGATCGCTCGCCAGATCGCAGGGCAGGGCTTTGACGTCGTCGTGCACTATGGATCGTCGGCGGACGAAGCCGCAGCGCTGGTCGACGATCTACGCGGACTGGGTGTGCGAGCGACGGCGATCCGCGCGGATCTAAGCCAGCCGGAACACGTGACCAATCTGGTTGATGCGGCCCGCAGCGCGCTGGGTCCGCTTCGCGTGCTGGTCAACAATGCGTCGCTGTTCGTCGATGATCGCCTGCCATCGCTGACGCTTGCGGGGTGTCGGCGGCACCTGGACACCAACCTGCTAAGCCCGCTGCTGTTGGCGCAGGCCTTTGCTGCGCAGCCCGATCTTCCCGACGGAGCGGCCATCGTCAACCTGATCGATCAGCGCGTGCTGAAGCCCTCTCCACCGTTTTTTTCGTACGGGCTGTCCAAGGCCGCGCTGTGGTATGCGACGCGCACCATGGCGCAAGATCTGGCGCCACGCATCCGCGTCAATGCCGTCGGGCCGGGCCCGGTCTTGCCTTCGATTCATCAGCGCCCCGCCGACTTCGAGCGCGAGGCAGAAAGCACGCTGCTGCAGCGCGCCGCCACGCCCGATCAGGTGGCCGAAGCGGTCGTGTATCTGATCGGCGCAGCGTCGGTGACGGGCCAGATGATCTGCGTCGACAGCGGTCAACACCTGCTGTGGCGCACCCCCGATATGGAGGGCTTGTAAGGCCGCGCCAAACGCCCGCGTCGTCCTTGCGATCCCATTACTTGATCCGCTTCTTGCGAGCATCTTCCCATGGTTCAGCTTCGCTTCACTCGCCGCTTCTCGATGGCGCACCGATTGTATTCGGGGCGGTCAGGCAACTGTTTTACCCCGCACGGGCACAACGAGTTTGTGCACGTCACGCTGTCCCAGAAAGCGGACGCCGCGCTGCCCGTGGGCTGGGGGGAAGCGAACTGCGTCGCGCCGTTTGCTGCGCTGAAGGGTCCCTGGCATGCCTTCGTCGACCAGGCCCTGGATCACGCGTTTCAGCTAAGTGCGTCCGATCCGCTGGTCGATTACTTTCGGCAGCACGAACCGGACGTTGTTTCTCGCCTGCTGATCGTCCCCGGCGATCCAACAACCGAAGCCGTCGGGCTGGCGCTCTTGTCCAAGCTGCAGGCCTTTTTGGCCACGCATACGCCCGCCTTTGAGTGCGTCCGCTTCGAACTCGAAGAGACGCCCACCAACGCCGTCATCTTGACTCCCGACGATCTGCGCGCTTGCCCCATCGATCTGGGACAGTGGACTCGGCGTGCCGACTTCAGCATCAACGATCTGCTGCCGCCCGAGGCGTTTGGAAGTGCCGCGTGAGCCTGCGTTCGCGCGAAGTCTTCGTGAACGGCCTGCGCGTCGATGCCGGCATCGGCATCTATGACCACGAACACGGACGCACGCAGCCCCTTTTCATCGACGCCGTGTTGCGCATCGACGTGCATCCGATCCGCAGCATCAAGGACACCGCGAACTACGAGACCGTCGGCACTTTGGCGCGCGCGCTGATTGCTCGCGGCCACATCGACTTGGTCGAGACGCTGGCGGAAGAGCTAGGCGCCGCCCTGTGTGCGCAGCCGCATGTCCAGTCCGTCGAGGTCCGCATCCGCAAGCCCAGCGCCCTGCCTGATGCCGAAGCCGCCGGCGTGCGCGTGGTCTTCAGCCGCCTACAAGAAGAATAATTAATCATATTAATGAATTTGTGTTGATTGATTATTGTGCAGGTTTATGATTGTATGATTGATTAATTTGTCATTTTATTAGTGAACAGTCCGCTGTGATTTTGGGAGCAGCGCTTTGGGCGAACTCTGTGAACGCGCCTCTTGGTCGCGTCGAGGTTCGCTTCGCTGAACCCGTGTCTGCGGCAAGAAAATGAAAACGCCGTCGGGTTGCGGTTGCTTTGGGCGCCGGTGACCTGGCTATTATGCGCGGCGATGGCGACGGTCTGGCATTTGCTGCGCGCGCTTCGGCCCAAGCAGTGGCCGAAGAATGTGCTGCTGTACGGCAGTTTTTTGTTCAACCTCAACAAGCTGTGGCAGCCGATGTCGCCCCAGATGTGGGCGTACCTGAAGCTAGCGACGCTGGGCTTCATCGCCTTCGCGGGTCTGTCGAGCGGCGTCTATCTGCTCAACGACCTGAAAGACATCGAACAGGATCGTCAGCACCCGACCAAGCGAAGGCGTCCACTGGCCAGCGGTCAGCTAGCGCCCGGCTTGGCCTTGGCCGCCGCAATCCTCCTTC
>JAYRFD010001046.1:0-6934 GCA_041908565.1 Polyangia bacterium
CACGCCGCCCACGAGCCGCCAAGCTGGCGTAGCTATTGGTCAGCTCAATCAACGACACAGCAGAAGCGCCCAGGCCCAGCGAATAGTTGGAATCCAGCGGCGATTCGATGCCCAGCGCGCGCGCGGTGGCGATCACGGGGTCGGGTTTCAGGTCATAGATCAGCTGCGATGCGACGGTGTTCAGCGAATGCGCCAGCGCCACGCGCAGCCGCACCGGCCCCATGAAGGTCTTGTGATCGGATGCGTTCTTGGGCGCCCACGCCTTCAAGTCCGGCAGGTCATAGACCTGCGGCGCATCGCTAAGCACGCTGGCCGCCGTCCACTTGCGCGACTCAAACGCCGTCGCAAACAAGAAGGGCTTGAACGCCGATCCGGGCTGCCGCTTGGCGCGCAGCGCGCGGTTGAAATAGCCGCGGGCATAGCCATAGCCGCCGATCATCGCAAGCACGTGGCGACGTTCGGGATCCAGCACCATCACCGCGCTCTGCGGGCCGCCTTCCAGCGACAGCATGGCGCCTTCGCGCTGCAGGCGCCCGACGCGCACGCGCAGCGTATCGCCCTCGACAAAGCGCTTGGTGGCCACAAGCGCCTTGGGGTTGTAGCGATCTTGTGTAGCCGGCAAGGGCAGGACGCCTCGCGTCGCACCCAGATCCAGCGTCGCCCAGCCGCTGCCGTCTTCGCCATCGACGACGTTGACGATCACGCCTTCGACGGTCTTGCCAACCGGCGGCCCGCTGGGGAACTCGCGCTTCAGGCCTTCAAGGTGCGTCTTTAGATCATTGCCAACCAGATGGCGCACGCGACCGCGATAACCCTGGCGTTCGTCGATGCGCAAAAGGCCCTGTTCCAGTGCACTGCGTGCCGCCCGCTGCACATTGATGTCGCAGGTCGTGCGGACGTTCAGGCCCAGATACGGCAGCCGCGCTTGCCCAAAGCGCTCGACCAGCGCGCGCTCGGCCTCGTCGACAAACTCGGGCGCTAGGCCGACCAGCGAGGGCGGCTCTTTGACCACTTGGATCGGCTGGTTGGCCAGGCGATCCGCTTCTTCGATCGCGATGAAGTGGTAACGCGCCATCTGCGACAGCACATAGCGCTGCCGTTCCTTGGCGCGGTTCTGCCGCTTGGGATCTTTGCTGTCGCGCAGCGCGCTGCCGAACTCCTCGGGCGCTTTGGGCAGCGACGCCAGTACCGCCGATTCACCGGCATCCAAGTCGCTGACTGACTTGCCGAAGTAGTACCGCGCCGCCTCTTCAATGCCGAAGCGGCCGTGGCCAAATGAGATCTGGTTCAAGTACAGCCAGATGATCTCTTCTTTGCTGAGCATGCGCTCAAGCCGCAGCGCCAGATACATCTCTTGCACTTTGCGGCGCAGCGATCGCTCGTTGCTTTTCAGCACATAGGTCTTCACAAGCTGCTGCGTGATCGTCGACGCACCGCGCAGCGATCGGCGATAGACGATGCTCTGCAGCATGGCGCGCATCAAGGCCCAGACATTGACGCCGGGGTGTTCAAAGAAATGCGCGTCTTCGGCGGCGATAAAGGCATTGATGACGACGCGCGGAATGCGATCGCGCGGCACCACGGTGCGCCGTTCTTCAAATAGCTCTCCGATCAGCTGACCGTCGCTGGCCAGCACGCGCGTCACCACTTTGGGGTGGTAATCGCTGACCTTGTCGATGGTCGGCAGCGACTCGCCGCGCGTGTAATACAGAAAGATCGCGGCGACCAAGGACACGCCCAGAAAGCCCGCGATCAGGGACACCAAGAAGACACGGCGCAGCACAGACAGGCTGCGGCGCAAGCGCCCCCAGCGACCACCACCGCTGCCAGTCCCCGTCGGAACGGGCGACTTGCTGGACTTGCTGGTGCGCCGCTTGGCGGGGATCTTCTCTTCGGATTTGCGACCGGTGGTCATGCCTAGCGCAGTTTAGGTTGTAACGGCTGCCAGGCAATTCCGGCGGGCAATGGAGGCGACTCAAGCGCCAGGGTGTAGTCGGCTCGGCGGTTGCGCGCTTCGTCGGTGTTGTCGGGCGTCTTGATGCGCGGCTGACGTTCGCCACAGCCGGCAAAGAAGGTCGGCATCTTGAAGCCATGCGTGTGGAAATACGTGGCGATGGCGCGCGCGCGGTTGCGTGAAAGCGTCAGGTTGTCGGGGTCTCCACCGACGGTGTCGGTGTGCCCGTTGACGTACAGCTTGGGCCGCGGAGGCGAAGCGACGATGCCGCGTTCGGCAAACGAAAGCAGCGTGCGTTCGACGCGATCGAGCACGCCGTTGATCTTGCTCAGCGACTCGTCCAGCTTGGCGCGTTCACCGTCGCTGATTTCAAAGGACGCGGTCTCAAAGTTGACGTCCACGTGCGGCACGCTGACGGCCCACGGGTACAGGTCGATGGTGCCGAAGTTGCCGGTGGCGTCGTACAGCTTGATGGCCAAGCGCAGGACGACGCTTTCGGGATTCTTGGCGGCGCGCGGCGTCCACGAAAGACGCAGCCAGGTGCCGGGAGCCTCGTCAGAAAAGGTCGCCTGTCCATTGCCAACATCGCTGCCGTCATCGGCGGTTACGGTGATCTCGCCGCGGCTGGCCGGTGCGGAAAACTGCACCTCGACATAGTGCTCAGCCAGGTTGATGTGCTTCGAGTAGTAGTTGGGGTCGAAGCGGATCTCCAGGCGGGTGCTCACGTCGGTCTCGAAGTCGATCGAGCGCTTCCACAGCTTGCCGCCGACCTGACACTGGATCATGCCGTGCCAGCGCGTGGCGCCGGTCTTGCCGCTGCCGATGGGAAACGTGACCTTCTTGCCGGCCCCTAGCTTCTTTTCTTTGAGGCTCTGCGGTGATGACTCGGCACCCTTGCCATCGGATGTATCGGGCTCGACATCGATGCGTAGCTCGCTGACCGCTTCTTCGGCAATCAGCGTCAGCGTCGGACGATCCGGCGCGGACACCTTGGACGTAAGCCCCATGCGCAGCGGATCGGCGTGGGCTGCCGACGTCCGCAGGGCCAGGCCCAGCACGGCCACACACAGCGACGCCCACAGCGATGTTCTTGTGAACCACTTCCTCGACATAGGCCGAGGGTATCGCCGCCCCTTCCGCCCGTAAAGAAGTGCGTGTCCTGTGCGCATCAGATGGCCCGTTTCCGTCTGCGAAGTCCGCGTGATACGCTAACCAAGCGCCGTTTCTGCACCGATCCTCGCGTCCCGTTCCAAGAGCAAGCCCATGCCCGATCACCGCGATCAACCTGCACCGCCTGCCTCTTTCGTCATGCCGTTGAGCCAGCAGACGGCGGATCTGTCCCAGCGTGCGCTGGATGCGTTTTCTGATCCGATCTTCATCAAGGATCGACAGCACCGCTGGATCGGCGGCAACGCGGCCTTCTTCGCCTTGTTCAAGCGCACTGCGCAGGAAGTGCTGGGCAAAAGCGATCCCGACTTTTTCCCGCCGGATCAGGCGGCGGTGTTTTGGCGCAACGACGACGCCCTGTTCGAAAGCGGCAGCCCCTCGCGCGAGGAAGAACAGCTGACCGATGGCCAAGGCACGACGCATACCATCTGGACGCGCAAGTACCCGCTGCGCGACGAGCAAGGCCAGATCGTCGGGCTGTGCGGAGTCATCACCGATGTCAGCGAGCTGAAGGACAGCATCCAGCGATCGGCGCGACTTGCGGCCGAGCTAGAAGAAAAGCAGCGACGGCTGCAGGCCCAAGATCAGCTGCTGGCGCAGCTTGCCGTACCCGTCATCCAGATCTGGGAAGGCATCGTGCTGCTGCCGATCGTCGGTGAGATCACCAGCGAGCGCGGCCGACAAGTGCTGGAGAGCCTGCTTGCCGCCATCGGCGAACATCGAGCGCAGTACGCGCTGATCGACATCACAGGCGTGCCGTTTGTCGATACCACCGTCGCCCGCTATCTGGTGCAAAGCGTCCACGCCGCCCGGCTTTTGGGCTGCCAGAGCATCATGGTGGGGCTGGGTGCATCGGTGGCTGCCCAGATGGTGCACTTGGGCATCGACTTTTCGACGCTGATGACGCGATCCACGCTGCAGCAAGGCCTGGAATTCGCGATGCAGCAACAGAACTTCGTCGTGCAGCGTACCGCAGCGTCGCGGTCGAAGAATCCCCGCTGACCCGACGGTGAAGCGTCCCGACCGCAGCACCTGTGCGTGGCTGTGCAGCGGGATCCCTCACAGCGCAAGCGATGGCCGGGCGAGCGACCGCGTGGCTACTTGATCCGCGCAGCCCAGTCCTTGGCACCGACGGTGGCATAGGTACTCTGCGTCTCGGCCGCGCGGTGCACGATCTGTTCGTAGCGGGTCCACATGGCGGCCTTGGCCGAATCGCTAAGCTTGACCGCCCTGCGGTTGGGGTCCCAGGGCGGCGTGGTCTTGTTGTAGACAGTCAGCCACCACGAGGCATCGGCAAAAAAGTCGTTGTCGTGCATCTTCAGCGCGACGGTGCAGGGCCGCTTCGCCGAGCTTGCACAGCGCGCCATCTCGCAGTCGTAGATGTCGCGGCCGTTGCCCAGCGCGACGCAGGTATCGCCGTCCAGCATGGGGTCGCTGTTGAAGATCTTGGCGTCGATGACTTCGGGCTTCATGCGGATGCCGTTGCGCATGTCGCCTTCGTATGCGACACGGCCATGCGCGACGACAAAGGTCAGGCCCAGATCTTTGAACACGCGATCGGTCGCAGCCTGCACCGCCTGGCTGTCCGCCTCGATTCCCCCGACATAGGGCGCCCGTCCATACAGCCGCGTCAGCTTGACAAAGCCCCCTTCCGATGCGGTGCGCTGGCCGCTGACCAGATCCACGCCGAAGGACTCAAACAGCTTAATTTCGTCATATTGCTTTTGCGCATCCATCGCATACAGGCCATACCAGTCTTGACCATTGCGATCGGTGAAGCTAGCCCGATATGGCTTGGGTGGACGCGTGTGATAGCTAACGCTGATATTGGGGTGCGTCAAGATACGCTGCAGCAGCGCTGGATATTTGGCCTGATATTCGTCGACCATCCACGTCGTCAGGTAGACATCCAGCCGCAGGCCGGATGCTTCGAACAGGTCGATCACTCGACCGACGATTTCTGCTGAATCAGCCAGGTAACCATAGTCTTGTACATTCAAATGAAACATGGAAACGGTATCGGTAAATTTTACTGAATTTATATTCGTATTTCCCATATCGGGAATCGAATTTTGGCCGTCGGTTCCGCAGTTTACTAAACCAACAAAACATAAAGCCGACAGGGCTCCAAATTTGCGCATGTGTTGTTCTCCTTTGCTGCATGTGGACGAACGACAGCCCCGCAAGGTTCCCGCCGTGTCTCGTCTTGAAAACCACGGCAGGGCGGCGCAAGGTAGCGACATGGAGCCGCACGCGGACAAGGGGCCAGACGACAGGCGGGACGCGCTGTGGGAAGCGCGGCGAGCCGAGCTTGTGAAAAAGGGCGTGCCGGTCGGATACAAGCCCTGGCTACACTTGCTTCTGCCGTCGCTGGTGGCCTTGGTGACGCTGGTCTTCGCGATTGCTCGGATTCACGATCTGCGGGCGGTCGAGCTGTGGACGATTCCCATCACCTACGTCGCCGGCCTGGGCTTCGAGTGGCGGGCCCACAAAGACATCCTGCACCGTCGCCTGCCCATCCTGTCCGAGCTGTACGAACGGCACGAACGCACGCACCACGTGATCTACACCGCCGACGACATGGCCATGCGATCGCAGCAGGAATGGATGCTGGTCTTGATGCCGTGGTTTGCCATCGTGCTGATCATCGGGATGCTGTTGCCGGTGGTCGCGCTGGTCAGCTGGGTCAGCACGCCGAACTGCGCGATGCTGTCCCTGTGTACGTCGGTGCTGTTCTTCCTGCAGTACGAATGGATGCACCTTTCGTATCACCTGCCGACGGATCACCCGGTGTCCAAGCTGTGGCTTTTGCGCGTGTGCGGCGCCCTGCACACCAGCCATCACGATCCGCGCAACATGAAGCGCTGGAACTTCAACGTCACCATCCCGCTGTTTGACCTGCTGCATGGAACGCTGAATCGCGATGCCTTGCGCCGGGCGCGGTCGCCCAAGGCTCCGACGACGGCGCAGTCCGCACACGGACATCGACCCGGCTGAGATCGATGCCCAGGCGCGAGCACGCGGAGCTGAAGCGTCCTGAAATCGTCGTGATGAAGTCGTCGTGATGAAATCGTCGTGATGCGATCCGCTGTGCTGCGACTGGCGTGCTGAGATCGACGCGCCGCGATCAGGCAGGCTGGAATCGACGGACCGCGATCGACGCGCTGAGCGCCAGCCCACTGACTTCGGGCGCCCAGAAATCAGGACGGCTGCGATCCGCGGCTCGCAGCGGCTTCGTCGCGCAACTTGTGGGTGGACGGCGTTCGAAGGCGCGTGGGCAGCTGCGAACACGCGCTGGCTCCATGGATCCATCGATCAGCCGGCGAGCCGTCGATCCATTGATTGGCCGTTGATCGATGGATCAGCCGTTGGTCGATCGATCAGCCGTTGGTCGATCGATCAGCTGGCGCGATTCCAGCCTTTGACGATGTTCTTTTCGAACAGCTCGGTCCACATCAGGTCGATCTGCTCGCGAGAGCTGGACACGCGGATCTCGCGCTCGAGCGGCGTCTTGCGCGTCGGGCTGTAGTCCGAAAGATGCAGCACGAAGGCGGGATAGTCGCCGCTGTCGTGCTTGTTGGTCTGCCACAGCAGAAGCTTGCGCACCAGCGTCTGTCCCTTGAGGGTCTTGGTGTAGACCTCGCGACGCAACAGCGTGCTTTTGGGCTGGGTCAGCTGACGCGCGTTGACGTCCAGCTTGGCCACTTCGACCAAGTCGGTCACCTGGGACAGTCGCAGGTCCTGGACATCCAGGCGCTTGTCGTCGCGTCGGCGGACGAACACCGGCGACAGCATGGCGACCAAGGGCAGCCG
>JAYRFD010001047.1:0-8277 GCA_041908565.1 Polyangia bacterium
AGAAACTGCAAATCAGCGACGATAGCCTGCGTCGCCGCATTCTGGAGCTGCGCGTCGAGCTGAACCGCCGAGCCGAGCGCTGGAAGGATCTAGCAGAGTCGCTGGGACAGCTAGCCGCCAGCGTGGGCGAGATGGCCGGCGGCAAAGAGCGCCAGATCGATCTGTATCTGGAACAGGGAGAGCTGTACGAGACGCGCCTGTCCGACGGTGTGTCTGCGATTGCGGCCTTTAAGAAGGCACGCGCCGCAGCACCCGAGAGCCGCGATGTGTTGAGCGCGCTCGAGCACTCGCTGCGTCGGCATTCAAGCTGGGTCGATCTGATCGCGGTGCTGGATGACAAGAGCGCGCAGCTTGAAGCGGCCGGCGGCGATGCGGATCAAGCTGCGGCGCTGGATTGTCGACGGGAAGCAGCGCGCTTGTGCGCCGAGCACCAGAACGATCGCAAGCAAGCGGTGACGCGGTGGGAAGCGGTGCGCAAGGCCGCCCCCGGCGATGTCGAGACGCTGCGCGCGCTTGAGAAGCTGTATTCGCAAGATGGCGGGGCATCCGAACAGTATCTGCAGACGCTTTCGTCCTTGGCCGACAACGTCCCGTCGGAAAAAGAGCGCCTGGCGCTGTACCGTCGCCTGTATGCGGAGTACGAAGATCTGCCCGGCCATGCGGCGCAAGCGGCCGAGTGCCTGGAAAAGATCCTGCGCATCGATACCGGTGCCGAAGACGCCTATCGCGGCTTGGAACGCCTGTACGCCAAGGACAAGAACTTCCCGTCGCTGGTTGCGACCTATGAGCGCCATATCGAGCGCAGCGAAGGCGGCAAGGTCGAGCTTCTGGCAGCCCTGGCCCGCGTCTATGAACAGGACATGCCGGCCGGCGATGCCGAGGCGCTAAAGACCCATGCTCCGTCGGCGGTGCGGGCCTGGCAGCGAATTCTGGAACTTCAGCCCGATCACCTGGGCGCGCTGGAAGCCCTGGCTCGTCTGCAGCAAGTCACCGGCGAGCCACTGGAAGCAGTGCGGGCGCTGGAAAAACGCGCTCGCCTGACCGACGACAAGACGCAGAAGGCTGGCTTCTTCTATCGCGCGGCTCAGCTTTGCGAAAAGCACCAGCTAGACGCCAAGCGGACGGAAGACGACTACGTGCGGGCCATCGAGGTCGATGCGGCGTATGTGCCGGCTTTGACCGCGCTGGCCGATCTGTATCGCGGCCAAGGCGATTTTCTGCGCGCCGCGAAGCTGTTTGGCGAAGCCGCGCAGGCGACGCAGAACCGCTTGGAAAAAGCCCGCTTCTTGGTCGATTCCGCTCGCTTGTTCCAGCAGGGCGATGACGTGGCGCAGGCCCGCGCGCTGTACGAACAGGTGCTAAAGACCGATCCGGAACAGACCGATGCCGTCGCTGGCATGATCGATTTGCTGTGGCATGAAGAGCGTTATGACGACGCGCTGCCGCTTCTGGAAATCCTGACGCGCAAAGAAGCCGAAAAGCCGATCCAGGTCAGCCGGCTGTGCCGTTTGGGACATGCCGCGACGCTGTCGGCCCAGCGCGAGCGCGCCATCAAGGCGTATCAGGCGGCGCTGAACCTGGATGTGACGGACCTGACGGCGCTGCGCGGCGTGATTCCGCTGTTGGTGGCGACCGGGCAGTTCGTCGACGCGCAGAAGCTGTGTCAGCGCGCGCTGGATACCCATCGCGAGACGCTGCCGATTGGCGAGCGTGTTCAGCTGTTGGCAGTGCTGGGCGACTGCGAGATCAAGCTGTCGCACAACGAAGCGGCTCGCGAAGCGCTGCGTGAAGCGCTTCGCTTGGATCCGCACAATGCGGCCGCTCTGCGCGCCATCATTCAGCTTCCGGGCCTGGATCCGGTTGAGCACGTCGATCTGCGTCAGTCACTTCTAAAGGTGTTGTTAAGCCTGCAGGCCAGCGGCAGCAGCGGCGGTTACACCGACGAACGCGTGCGTCTGCTGGGCGAGATGGGCGACTTCTTGGGCAAGCAGCTTGGCAAGCCCGAAGAAGCCATCGCCTGCTATCGCGAAGGCCTGCAGCTAAAGCCAGAGTCGCATCCGCTTCTGCACAAGCTGCTTGAGGTGTTCAGTCAGGAATCGCGCTGGGCCGATGCGAGCGATGTTCTGGATACGCTGATCAGCTTGGAGAAGAACGAGCATCGACGGGCTCGATATCACCAGACCGCGGCGTTGATTGCCCGCGATGAGCTAAAGGATGGGCGCCGCGCGCTTGTGCACTTGTACGGCGCCTTGGACGACGATCCCACGCTGGAACGGGCCCGCGAAGCGCTGGAGAGCATCGCGGTTGCCGTCGATGATCCGCGTGAACTGGTGCGCGTGTACCAGCGCAAGATCAAGGCGCTGGGACCGGATACGCAGGACTCGCCCAAGGGGCGGGCCGAGCGTCTGCGTCTGTGGACGGCGCTTTCGCAGCTGTGCATTCAGCGCTTGGGTGATCTGCCGACCGGCGCTGCGGCGTATGAAGTCACCGTCGCGCTGGATGAACAGAACCTGGATCGCCGTCGCCAGCTGGCTGCCATTTATTCCGAGATGGGCGGTGAGCACACCGACAAGGCGATTGCCGAACACCAGCGCCTGTTGCAGCGCAACAAGACGGAGCTTGAGAGCTATCGCGCGCTGAAAGATCTGTACGCGCGCAGCATGCAGCGCGAAAAGTCGGCGACCGTCGCCTATGCCTTGCACATTCTGGGCAAGGGCGATGCCAGCGATGCCGCACTGATCGACGAACTGAAGGCGCGACCCCTGCGTCCGGCCACGCGCCCGATGACCAAAGAGCTGTGGCGCATGCTGTGCCACGAGCAAGAAGACATGCGCCTTGGATCCTTGTTCCAGCTGCTGCGCGAACCGTCGCTGCGCGGCAAGGCCAAGGCCTGGGGCGAGCTGGGCCTGAACCGCAAGGAACGCCTGGATCTGAACAGCGGATCGGTCGGAAGCAGCTTCTATGGCAAGGCGCTGCGCTATGCCTTTGAAGCGCTGGATGTTCCGCTGCCCGAGTTCTATGCCCGCCCCGACGATCCGACGCTGTTCGAGCAGGCTTTCCGTATCAGTGTGGCCAGCGAGGGTGCTAGCAGCCCCGTGCTGTGTGTCGAGCTGGGCTCGCCGATCTTGAGTCCCCGTCGGGCAGAACGCGAAGTGACGTATGAAGCGGCGCGCTTGGCGGCCTTCCTGCGCGGCGATCGCGTTCTGCGCACGCTGTACACCACACCGACGCAGCTTGCCCTGGTGCTGGATGCTGCCCTGACCCTGGCCGGGGATGAATCGGCCCCGCGACCGGCGGAAAAGATCGCGGCGACGGCCGATGCGCTGCGTCGCGCGCTGACGCCTCCGGTGCTGGAACAGGTGCGACGCGTGGCGCAGTCGCTGCGCGAGACCGGCCAGTCTGCCGAATCGATGGTCACGACGTGGCTGTCGTATTCCGAGCTGACCGCGGTGCGCGCCGGCCTGCTTCTGTGCGGCGATCTGGAAACGGTCGCGTTGCTGCTGGCCACCGAGCCGCCGGGCACCACGCCGCTTTTGCCCAAGCAGCGCCTGCTGGATACGCTGCACTTCACGACGACGGAAGAGTACTTCACGATCCGTCAGCACCTGGGCTTGATGGCCTAGCGGTGTTGGGGCAACGCCCGGTCCTTCTGACCGGAGCCGCAGGCTTCATCGGCTTTCACGTCGCGCAGCGCCTGCTTGCGACCGGGCGTCGCGTGGTCGGCTATGACTCGCTTAGCCCGTACTATGATCCGTCGCTGAAAGCAGCGCGCCTGGCGCAGCTATCGGCCTGTGCGGGCTTTTCGTTTCACCACGCCGATCTGTCCGACTTCGATCGTCTGCGCGATGTCTTCGTTCGCGAGCGCCCGGCCCAGGTCGTCCACTTGGCTGCGCAGGCAGGCGTGCGCTACAGCCGCGAAGCGCCGCGTTCGTACATCGATTCCAACGTCATCGGCTTCTTCCATGTGCTGGAAGCCTGTCGTCATCAGGCGGCAGATGCAGCCGTGCAGCACTTGGTGTTTGCGTCGACAAGCTCGGTCTATGGGGCCAGCACGCGGCTGCCGCTGTCGGAACACGACGGCGCCGATCATCCGCTTTCGCTGTACGCCGCGACCAAGAAGGCCAACGAAGCGATGGCGCATTCGTACAGCCACCTGTACGGCATCGCGGTGACCGGTCTGCGCTTCTTCACCGTCTATGGGCCGTGGGGACGACCGGACATGGCGCCGATGAAGTTCACGCGTGCCATCCTGGCCGGCGAGCCGATCGAGGTCTTCAATCACGGCCACCACCAGCGCGACTTCACGTTTGTCGACGACGTTGCCGAGTCGGTCGTGCGCATCACCGATCGTCCGCCGCAGCCAAATCCGGACTGGAACAGCGCCGCGCTGGATCCGGCGACCAGCAGTGCGCCGTATCGCCTGTACAACGTCGGCAACAGCCAGCCCGTTCAGCTAATGGACTTCATTCGCCTGCTGGAACAGACGCTGGGACGAACGGCCGTGCTGAACCTGCGCCCGCGCGAGCCCGGCGATGTCGCGGACACGCTGTCGGACAGCCGCGATCTGGCTGCCGCCATTGGCTTTCGCCCGGCGACGCCGATCGAGCAGGGCGTCGCGCGCTTCATCGACTGGTATCGCGCGTACTACCCAGCCTCGCGGGAATGATCCTGCGGGCGCGCGAATAGCCGGCGTCGCTAGGTGGGGCGCAGGCTCGCGTCGAATCGTCGGTCCGTGGCGCGCTAGCTCTGTCGGGGGGATCGCGTGCGCCCCGCTGAAGTGCGGGGTGTGGGCTTGGCAGGGGGCGGTTGCGACGCATCGCTGGTAGCCGGCGGCGAGTCCAAGATCGCCAGCAGCGCCGCCAAGTGTCTCTTCAGCGCGTCCGTACCGCGGCGGCCCAGCGTCGGGGCAATTTCCCCTTCGATGCGCAGCAGGATGCCGGTGCCGTGCAGCAGCGCTTGCAGCCCAAAGTCTGTCAGGTGGACGCGCTTGGCGCGGGCATCCTGGGGGTCGGCTTCGATGCGCACGATGCCTTGCGCGGCTAGCTCTGCCACCAACGGCTGCGTCGCCTGCTTGCTGACGCCGACGGCACGAGCCAAGTCCGTGATGCGGATGCCATCCCGCGTCTGCAGGTGTGGAAGAAGTCGCGTGTGCGCTTCCCGCAAGACCGGCGCACCGGCTTCGGCATTGACAGCGGCGATCGCGCGGTCTCCCCAGATCTGGCTGCAGCGAATCAATAGGTAACCCAGGCTGCTGGCTTGCAGTTTCTGGACTTGTGCAAGTGTGGGGCGGGCCATTTGGTTCAGTCTACTTGACGAATAATCGTTCGTCACGCTTGACGAATAATAATCAGGTGTGCTTGACTATTTTTGCGCTCGACCCGCGCCAAGCAAGCCGCGTGTGGCCGGTCGGACGCACACAGGGGGGACGTTTACCATGCAGCGAGTTCATCTGATCGAACTGGAAGACTGCGACTGGCTACCGGGGCCGATTCGCGACGGAGGCACCGACTTTTTGGACTTCGCCTTCGAACGCATTGGCTTTTACAACGGGGTGGCCGACCGCCTGGTTGCGCTGATCAAGCAGACGAAGGCGAGTCGCGTCGTGGACCTGGCCTCGGGCGGTGGCGGCGGCACCCTGCAGATTCGGCGCCGCGTGCGAGCGGCCGGTCTGGACACCGAGTTTGTCTTTTCCGATCGCTTTCCCAATGAAGCAGGCGCCGCGCGAGTCCGCGCCTTGAACGATCCCGCGTGTCGCTACAGCACAGAGCCAGTCGACGCCATGACCGGCGGAGGAACGCAGCCTGGCGTGCGCACGATGTCGGGAGCGCTGCATCACTTTCATCCCGAAGCGGTGCGACAGATCGTGGCGGCGATCGTGAAGCAGAGAGCGCCGCTTGCCTTCTTTGATATCGCGGCATCGCCGGCCCTGCGCAAGCTACCGCTGGTGTTTTCGCCGATCGCGCTTCTGGCCAACATGGCCATGCTGACCGCGGCATCGCTTGTGGTCGTGCCGTTTCTGCGGCCCTTTCGACCGTCGCGGCTGCTCTTGACGTATGTGTTGCCGCTGATCCCGGCGCTGATCGCGTGGGATGGAACGGTGTCGGCTCTGCGCGCCTATGCCCCGGATGAGCTTCTGGCCCTGGCTCGCTCGGTTCCCGGGGCCGATGCGTATGACTGGGATGCCGCTGTCGTCGGGCCCGCGCTGTACCTGACCGGCGTGCCGCGCTAGCTGGCTGCTGCGCAAGATCGCGCCGCTGCATCACATGCGACGTAGAGTGACGAGCATGCACGCTGCGTGCGCAGGTCGGCGATTCAATCCGCTGCGTCAGGCGTTGGCATCGGACGTACGAAGACGGCGGCGAAAAGCAGCCGGTGATTCGCCCGTTAGTCGACGAAACAGCGCGCTTAGCTGCTGCGGCTTCTTGATGCCGAGCGTCAGCGCGATACCCAAGAGCTTTAGATCGGTCGTGCGCAGAAGTTCCTGCGCTCGCCGCACACGCAGGGCATTTAGTTCGTCGCGGTAGGTGGTCCCGACTGCCTGAAGCTGACGCTGCAGCGTGCGGGTCGACACACCGAGCCGCCGCGCCGCCGCGGACAGGCTGCCGAACACCTCGCCGGCGGCAACGCCGCGCCGTAGCTCCTCAACCGCCCGCGGCGTACTGCGCGCCCGCTTTTCCAGCGTGTCCAGATCGGCCAGTAGCCGCGGCCCATCCGGCAGATCCAACCAGTCGATCGCTGGCGCAAGAGACGTAAACGATGCCGTGGTCGGTGGCGCATCTTCAATGGTCAGGAAGCCCTCGATCGTGGCACCCACAAAGCCAGTCGGGCGCACGACGGCGCAGCGAATGCTGCCCGATCTGGGCAGGCCAGCGTTCAGCCGCACGTTGTGCGCCAGAAGCTGTTCGAAGTGAGCGCGCTCGACATGTTCCAGTCGATGCAGATCGATCAGCGTGCGATGGGGCGCTGACTGCGGTCGGCAGCGCGCCTGCTTGAACGCCATCATGCAGCGCAGATCGTCGTCCGTCGGATGTCCCCACATCACCAGGGCTGAAAAGCCGTCGTCCACAAACCAGGCCACCACATGCTCGCCGACCAGACAGCGACCCTGCGGCGCTTGGACGAACGCCTGCGTGTCGTACACAAGCTCGACCGATCGAGCGTCGCCGTGCATCGCTGCAACGTATCACGCACGCCGGGGCGTGGCGCAACTTGGGTCTACGGATGGCAGCGTTCGGGCGCTTCCTGCGCTGGCTTTGAGCAGGTGCCTGCCCCATCTTGTGGATGGTTTCGCCTACGCGATCTCTTCACAAACCAAAAAGGAATCCCATGAAGACTGCGAAGAACACGATCCGTCCGCTTGCTGCTGTTGCTCTGTTGCCGCTTGCCGTGGCGTGTGGCGAGCCTACGCCAGTCGACGGCGCGCTGGCCGAGGACGCAGAGTCCGATGCGCAGACCCTGCACGCTGCAGCAACGGCCACGCGCTATCCGATCATCCTGCTTCACGGCTTCAACGCCAGCCCAACCAGTTACTGGGGGTTCAACGGCGTGGCAGCCCAGCTTCGTCGCGACGGCCACCGCGTTGTCGAGACCAGCGTGCCGCCGTATGACTCGGTGCCGGTGCGAGCGCGCTATCTGGCGACGCAGGTCGACACCGCGCTACGCACCAGCGGCGCGCGCAAGGTGAACTTGATCGCGCACTCGATGGGTGGGCTGGATGCGCGCTATCTGATCAGCACCTTGGGATACGGCGATCGCGTTGCTTCGCTGACGACGATCTCGACCCCGCACGGCGGCAGTGGGATCGCGGACGTGGCGCTGCGGCTGACCCCTGGCATCGCCGATGACGCCATCAATGCCATCGCGCGTGCCTGGGGCGAGACGTTCAGCGATGTCGCGTCGAAGGCGAATATGCGCGCCGCGCTGACCTCCCTTTCCGAGAGCACGGCACCTGCGTTCAATGCTGCGAACCGCAATGACTCGCGCGTTTACTACCAGTCCTATGCCGGCGTCAGCTCGGTACTGGGCATCGCCAATCCCAAAGACGACGTGGCCTGCGGTGGGCGCTGGGTGACCGTGCCTGGACGCACCGATCGCATGGACGTGCTGCTGGCTGGGGCGGCCCCGTTCGTTGCCCACGGCGTTCGCCTTCTGCCCAATGACGGGATGGTCACCGTCGAAAATGCCAAGTGGGGAACCTTCCAAGGCTGCATCGCGGCCGATCATCTGGACGAGGTCGGTCAGATCAAAGACAGCGGCGCCGATCCCACGACCGGCTTC